>NZ_CAUTBW010000064.1:0-11385 GCF_963536905.1 uncultured Alloprevotella sp.
GGCGGGGACACCCCATGCTTAACCGCGGGTGACGCCCGAAGGGCGAACCCGTGGATAGAAGGAAAAGCCCACTCTCCGACGCCGGCGGCGTCGCACAGCAGCCTCACTTCTGCACGTCTGAGTTACCCCTCCACGCTTTCAGTGCGACACCGCCGGCGTCGG
Organism: uncultured Alloprevotella sp.; assembly: GCF_963536905.1. Taxonomy (NCBI): domain Bacteria; kingdom Pseudomonadati; phylum Bacteroidota; class Bacteroidia; order Bacteroidales; family Prevotellaceae; genus Alloprevotella; species uncultured Alloprevotella sp. The sequence continues at coordinate 163 of NZ_CAUTBW010000064.1, forward strand.
GATCAGAGTAGTCTGCCTGTCCACGGGTTTCCCCTCGCTTTGGCTCGGGTATCACCCGCGGTTAAGCATGGTGCGCCTCCGCCGGAGGCGTTACTCTGTGTGGATGCGGAGGAGGTGCAGTGGGTGAGGGGGGTAGCACAGCAGCTACTGCTGCCCATGTACGCGCATTTTCCTCCACACCTTCAGTGCAAGCTTCCAACAAAAATCCGCAATACCCACTTAAGGATATTGCGGAGAGAAAAATAGAGTTCATCCCTGAATTGTATAGGTATTGATGAGTAAAGAAAAATTCCTATGCAATTCGGGGATGAACCCTGTTTATTTGTCAGCAAGGGTTATGCTGGTTCTTCTTCTTTGCGCGGTTTGCGAAGAGCGATTACGAAAGCAGCGATGAAGCCCACGAGGATGAGAGCGATGGAGACGAAAGCTACCGTTTCCTTATAGATTAGCCACTATCAAGAAATTTTGGATATAGGCATTTTGTGGCAGCCGACTTGCGCTTAATTATGTCCTTGTTAGTGGATGTGAGGGGGCAGTATTTCTTGCTTTTTAGTTTTAGTGGGACTTGTGTGTTTATTTGATGAACCAAATATTTGCATAAATGCTTTTATTTTAGAGAAAATAGATTATTTTTGCAAATATTTATCAAGATTAAAGCTTGCAAATGATATGTTATTCTAGATGTTCTAATTAGTCGTTGTTATAGGGGAATATCAAAGCTTTAGATAAAGAAAAATATATTTGATGGGAAAAGAAGCAATAGATATCGACCAACAAATATGCCTTCTGAAAGAAAGGGGCATGTTAATAAACAATGAAGATAAAGCAAAGGAAGTATTACTCGATGTAGGCTATTATCGTTTGGGCTTTTATTGGTTTCCATTTGAAATTTCATATCCATGTAAGACTCGGAGAATACATAAATTCCGTGAGGGTACGAATTTTGATGACATCGTAAAATTATACTACTTTGATTTCACTCTTAGAAGTATTCTTACAAAGTATCTTAATCGCATTGAGATTCATCTCAGAACTTTTATTACTTACCATGTTTCAAATAGTTATAAAGGCTCTCCAACTTGGTTTGTAGATCCTGCCATTGTTTCTCAAACATATGTGGACAGTTTTGAAAGGAAAGTTTATACAAGTAGATTCAGGCAGACACCAGCCATAAAGCAGCATCATAAAACACATGGAGACGATAAGTATGCTCCAGCATGGAAAACTTTGGAGTTTATGACTTTAGGAGGGATCATACATCTTTTTAAAGCAATTAACGATCAACAAAGTCGTAGAAATATAAGTGAGCATTTCAATGTATGTCAGCTGAAAGTCTTTGAAAGCTATCTAAGTTTGATTAGTACCATAAGAAATCACTGTGCTCATGGCAATGTCTTATATGATATAGCATTGCCGAAATCTATACGACGTGGTCCTGCTGGAAGAATGGCAGAAGCAGATTATCAGAATCTTCATGGTGCGATAAAAGTAATCTATTATATGATTGGCATTGTTTCAAGGAATAGGCAAGCAGATTTGAAAGAAGAGTTGATAAAGCTTTTCAATAAGAACAAGAATTGTGAGAGAGTTCAAAAGACGATAGCAAAGGCAACAGGAATAAAAAATATTTGCGAAATATTTGCATGAGCTAAAAGTAAACACTACCTTTGCTCACGAAAGTGCCGATAAAGACTTTGTCGCTTTATTAGCACTATAAAAAGTAGTAAATGGGGCTGTACACATTGTCTGTACAGTCCCTTCTTTTTTTGATTTTCCTGAAAATTAGGGATTTTTATTATTCTGTGTGTACCATTTACTTTATCTGTCCTAAAAGCTCTAATAAATAAAAATCCTCGGAGGCTCAGAGGGAGCTGTCCGAGGATTTCATGTTTTTATATGTCAGCAAGGGTTATGCTGGTTCTTCTTCTTTGCGCGGTTTGCGAAGCGCGATTACGAAAGCAGCGATGAAGCCCACGAGGATGAGAGCGATGGAGACGAAAGCTACTGTCTCAGTGGTGGATATGCTCGCGGGGCGATAGGTGAGCACCAACTCATGTTTGCCAGCAGGCACTTTGATGGCGCGCAGCACATAGTTGACGCGGCCAATCTCTGTGGGTTTCCCATCGATGGTGGCTTCCCATCCAGGGTAGTAGATTTCGCTCAGAACTGCTACGCCACCCTTTGGCGTTACTGCTTGATAGTGGAGTTCGTTGGGCTGGCGGCTGGTGAGCTGTACGCTACCACTGTCGAGCGGAGAGCCTTCGAGGACGGCGCGGAACTTCTCATCGGCCACTGCAGCGTGCTTCGTATCAAGCCCAGTGAGGCCCGCCATTTCAGCATCGGCACCTTTGACGAAACGGAGTTTGCGAACAAACCATCCGTTGCCATTGGCGTAAGGATTGCGAACGGCCTGGTTGGCGTTGGCTCCGAAGATGAGGTAGCGCGTATTGAGCATATTGAGTACAGGTGCGAGACTGTCGCCAGGCACTTTCTTCATGTCGCCTTCAGCTTCCGAGATAGCAGAGAGATAACGACTCATCTCGTTGTTGAGCTGACGGTCGATGAGATCCTGATAGCGGCGAAGTTTCACAGCGTTGTAGCCACCGATGCTCTGGTGGAAATAGCCACTGTGGTTGCTCGTTTCATTGAAAGGATTGCCCTGCGAAATATCGAGCACGCGTCCGTCTGCCTTATCTTGCATCACAACGCGGTCGGCTGCTGTCGGCGTGAGATTTTGGAGTTGTACAGGATCGGTGAAACTCTCGTTGTTGAGGTAACGTTTATCAATGCCCCAAAGGTCAACGATACTGATAACACCTAAAACGAGGACGAGCCACCATCCGCCTTGTGCCTTCTCGCGGTTCTTATTGAGCAGATAGTAGAGGCCAATAGCCACACCGCCCAGAAGGATGACAAAGAAAGAACGCAGTGCAGATGCACTGAGGATAGCGTGGTGCATCGACGTGATAGCACCCGAGTAGGCCGTGGTGAATTCTGGTCCGCCAGCTTTGGTGAGGTAGTCAAGTACCTGCTGATCCTGACTGCTTATGCAGTTGCCCGCTAAACTCGGGAATAAAGCCAGCATGAGGCAGAGACCCGCCGTTAGGAGAGAGCTGACGATGAGACCCACTTTTTCTCTTCGGTTTGCCCAAAGCGAACGAGGTTCGCGGAGGATGCGCGCCAACGCCATGATAGCTAGAAGCGGCATTGTGAACTCTGCCACAACGAGCGCACTGGAAGGCGTGCGGAATTTGTTGTACATGGGCAGGTGATCGATGCAGAAATTAGTGAACGCCGGACTGTTGTGACCCCACGCAAAGAGGAAGGAGAGCAGTGTGCCCCCGAGGAGCGCCCATTTGATTGGACCTTTGACAGAGAAGAGGCCTAAGATGAAGAGGAAACAAACGAGTGCGCCCACATAGACAGGGCCAACCGTCATGGGTTGTTCACCCCAGTATTGGATAAGTCCTGGAGGCGTAGCTTGTTGATTGCTCTGCTGGAGAGCTTGCTGTGTGGCTCCTGCGCATTGATAGAACTGATCGTAGCCTTCGAGGTCGGTAGCATCAGGGCGATCAAGGATGGAGGAAGAGCCGCCACCTTTGAAGTCGGGGATGAGCAGTGTGAGCGTTTCGTCAACGCCATAGCTCCATTGCGTGATATAGTCGCGATCGAGACCGCCATTGGTGTTCTGTGATTTCTCTTGCGGCAACGGGCTGAGTTCGGCCGCACCGCGGATAGAGGCCTTAGAATACTGCCAAGTGTGGTAAAGGTTGGGCAAGTTGGCAGCTATGCCGAGAAGTCCAGCCACGAGGATTACACCCGTAGCTTTGAGCCATGTTTTCGCCTCCTTCTTGCGCAGTGCATCGATGCCGTAAGCCACGACGATGAAGAGCATAAGGAATACGAAGTAGTAGGACATCTGCACGTGGTTTGCCTGAATCTGGAAGGCGGTGAAAAGTGCTGTGACGACACCGCCCCAAAGATAGCGACCACGATAACACAGCACGAGACCAGCAATGGTGGGTGGGATGAACGTTAGCGTCATCACTTTCCAGATGTGGCCTGCTGCCATGATGATGAGGAAGTAGCTACTGAACGCCCAGAGAATTGCGCCCAATGCTGCAAGGTAGGGTTTGAAGTTGAACGCCCGCAGCAGGATGTAGAAACCTAAGAGGAAGAGGAATAGATAGCAGAGCGGGCCGCTCGTCCCTACGGCGTAAATCTTTTGGAAGAAGCCCAAGAAGGACGACGACTTGTAAGACGGTGCGATCTGGTAGGTAGGCATACCGCTAAATACGTTGTTGACCCAGCGTGTGGTTTCGCCCGTTCGCTGCGTGTATTCCATATTCTCGCGTCCTTGCCCAATGGAGGCCTGTGCGTCGTGGCCGCCAAGGACGAGTCCCTCGCTCAGCGGCGTGAAGAAATACGCCAGAGAGATGAGCAGGAACAAAACGACGGCGGCAGCATCGGGGAGATATTTTTTGAGAGTATTCATTCGTGTAAGGATATTAGTAACGATAATGTTCAGCCTTGTAAGGACCATCAACACTCACTCCGATGTAGTCGGCTTGAGCTTTGGTGAGGCGTGTGAGGTGGACGCCGATGCGTTCGAGATGGAGGCGTGCCACTTCCTCATCGAGCTGTTTCGGCAGGCGATAGACGCCCACTTCGTAGTGGTTCTTATAGAGCTCTATCTGCGCCAGTGTTTGATTGGTGAACGAGTTAGACATCACAAAGGAGGGATGCCCCGTTGCACACCCTAAATTGACCAAACGGCCATCGGCAAGCAGCGTGATGCGGTGCCCATCGGGGAAGAGGTAAGAGTCCACTTGCGGTTTGATATTTGTGACCTTGATACCGGGAAACTTTTTCAGCCCTGCCACTTGAATCTCCGAATCGAAATGGCCGATGTTGCAAACAATGGCTTGATCGGGCATCTGCTCCATGTGTTCAACGCAGATGACGTCGATATTGCCCGTAGTGGTGACAAAGATGTTTCCTTTTGGAGCGGCCTCTTCCATCGTCATGACTTCATAACCTTCCATGGCGGCTTGCAGGGCGCAGATGGGGTCGATCTCAGTGACAATGACGTGAGCACCATAGGAGCGCATGCTTTGTGCACAGCCTTTGCCCACTTCGCCGTAGCCCGCCACAACAACGGTTTTTCCGGCTATCATCACATCCGTGGCGCGCTTGATGCCGTCAGCCAAACTCTCGCGGCAACCGTAGAGATTGTCGAACTTCGATTTTGTCACGCTATCGTTGACATTGAAAGCAGGGAAGAGGAGTTCGCCACGCTCCATCATCTGGTAGAGGCGATGTACGCCCGTTGTTGTTTCCTCGCTCACGCCCTTCATGTTTTTGGCGATGTTGCTAAAGAACTGTGGACGCTCTTCGAGAACGCGGCGAATGATAAGCTTGAGTTCGGCTTCGTCCTCGCTCTCGCTTGGCGTGTCGAGCACGGTGATATCCTTTTCAGCTTGTACACCGAGGTGAATCATGAGTGTAGCGTCGCCGCCATCGTCCACAATCAGGCACGGCGTATGTCCGTCGTCGAAATTTAAGGCTTGTAGTGTACACCACCAGTAGTCGGCCAGTGTTTCGCCTTTCCACGCAAAAACGCCCACGCCGTCTTGCGCAATGGCTGCTCCGGCATGATCCTGTGTAGAATAGATATTGCAAGAGCACCAACGCACTTCAGCTCCCAGTTCGAGGAGCGTCTCGATGAGCACCGCCGTTTGGATGGTCATGTGGAGTGAACCCATGATGCGTGCGCCCCGAAGCGGTTTCTCAGCTCCGTATTTCTCGCGCAACGCCATCAGTCCGGGCATCTCATGCTCCGCGATGGCAATTTCTTTGCGACCGAACTCGGCCTGAGACAAATCGGCTACCTTGTAGGGCAACCTACTGAAAAGTTCTTGTTGCATATTAAAATATAATCGATTATTGTGGTGCAAATGTAATAAGAATGCGCGAGAATGCAAAAGCGACAGCCGGCAGCTCGAAGGGGATATTTCCCTATAGCTGCCGGCTGGTTGTGGAGCTCTTTCCGTTGGGTGGAAAGAATGTTTAGTTGATGTGAAGCATCTCCATGAATCGTTTGACCACTTCGGGCTTTCCAGTGTGCTTTCCGTTGTCTTCCGAAATCTTGCACGTGTCGTTGTAGAACGGCCACGACTCGGTGATTTTCACCGCCACCAGTTTGATAACGATGTTCAGGTAGTCGACGCCCTCAAAGTCGTTGGTGAAATGCGTACCGATGCCAAAGCTCGGGATGCAGAGTTCTTTTGCGTATTGCTGGATTTCGATAGCGCGATCGGTATCGAGCGCATTGCTAAAGATTACCTGCTTGCTGCGTGGGTCGATGTTGAGGCTCTTGTATTTATTGACAATCAGCTGGAGCTGTTCGCGGTTGTCGCCACTGTCGATGCGTAAACCCTTGAAGAGGTTGGCGAAATCCTCGGAGAAGTTAAGGCTGAAGATATTCCAGCCGAAAGAGTCGTAGAGGTACGTCCCCAGTGCGCCGCGGAAGGTGTTGCGCCATGCTTCCATCGCCATGTGGTTGGCCATTTGGGGGCCGTACATGCCGCCGATAGCGCAAATAAACTCATGCGCCATTGTTCCCACCGGCACTAAGTCGTGCTTCATCGCCAGATACACATTGCTCGTCCCGACAAATCGACCTTCCCATTCTTTGGACGCATAGCAGTCTTTCATCGCCTCCACAGCCACGTCCTGAGCTTGGAGGGAGGCGCGGCGGCGTGTGCCAAAATCGCTATAAACGCACCCTGCTCCCAGTAGGCGTTCGGCTTTGGCATAACTGCGCTGGTAGTAGTCTTGATAGTCGAAGCGACTGTCTTCACCTGTCACTATATAGTAGAGTTCGGAGATGATAGCAAGTATCTTCACCTCGAGGAGGATTGTGTCGGACCAGTCGCCCTCAAAATCCACGTGGAGGTGTCCCTTTTCGTCTTGCCACGCCTTCACCCATTCGCGGCGATAGCGGAAGCCGCGTAAATATTTGAAAAACCAATCGGGGATGTAGCTACAGCGGCGGCGCATAAATGTTTCCTCCTCATCGGTGAAAACAACGTTCTCGAGCATCGCCACCTGCTCGAGGAGCAAATCGGCAAAACCTGCTGGATAAACGGTGTCGTTGCGGTCAACAAAGGAGTACTTTACCTGAGCGCGAGGGAAGTTGTCGATAACGGCGCAACACATTGTGAGTTTATAGAGGTCGTCATCGGTAAAATGTTTGATGATTTGTCTCATAGCGAGATCTGCTTTTTGTGATTGTCTATGCGGGCAAAGTTAAGTAATTTTCCGTGTCCTGCCACTTCTGTGCTTGTTTATTTGGGCCAAAGCCTCGTATAGTACGAGAAAAAAGTAAAAAAAACAACAAAGCGGCCTGTTTCTCGAAAGAAGAAACAAGCCGCCATCAATATTTAGTTGTTGTGTGGTCAGAAAACCTATTAGAGCTGAGGACCAGCAGCTACGAGAGCCTTACCTGCCTCATTACCTTCGAACTTCTTGAAGTTCTTGATGAAGCGAGCAGCGAGGTCTTTAGCCTTCTCTTCCCACTGAGCTGCGTCAGCGTAAGTGTCGCGAGGATCGAGGATGTGAGAATCAACACCTGCGAGCTCTGTTGGAACAACGAAGTTGAAGTACGGAATAGTCTTCGTTGGAGCAGTCTCGATAGAGTGGTTCAGGATAGCGTCGATGATACCACGAGTGTCGCGGATAGAGATACGCTTGCCAGTACCATTCCAACCAGTGTTAACGAGGTAAGCTTTAGCGCCTACGCGCTCCATCTTCTTAACGAGCTCTTCAGCATACTTCGTGGGGTGGAGTTCAAGGAACGCCTGGCCGAAGCAAGCAGAGAATGTAGGAGTCGGTTCAGTGATACCGCGTTCAGTACCTGCCAACTTAGCGGTGAAGCCAGAGAGGAAGTAGTACTGAGCCTGCTCGTTGTTCAGGATAGAAACGGGAGGAAGTACACCGAAGGCGTCAGCAGAGAGGAAGATAACCTGCTTTGCGTGAGGACCCTTGCTAATAGGCTTAACGATGTTGTTGATGTGGTAGATAGGATAGCTTACACGAGTGTTCTCAGTAATCTTCTTATCTGTGAAGTCGATCTTACCGTTAGCATCAACTGTTACGTTCTCGAGAAGAGCGTTACGCTTGATAGCACCGTAGATATCTGGCTCGCTTTCCTTGTCGAGGTTGATAACCTTAGCGTAGCAACCACCTTCGTAGTTGAACACGCCCTCATCGTCCCAACCGTGCTCGTCGTCACCGATGAGCTTACGCTTCGGATCGGTAGAGAGAGTTGTCTTACCCGTACCAGAGAGACCGAAGAAGATGGCTGTTTCCTTCTCGTCCATGCTTGTGTTAGCAGAGCAGTGCATAGAAGCGATGCCACGACGTGGGTTGAAGTAGTTCATCATAGAGAACATACCCTTCTTCATCTCACCACCGTACCAAGTGTTCAGGATAACCTGTTCCTTTGTTGTTACGTTGAATACAACTGCTGTTTCAGAGTTCAGACCGAGTTCCTTGTAGTTCTCAACCTTTGCCTTGGAAGCGTTGTATACGATGAAGTCCGGTTCGAAGCTTTCGAGCTCCTCTGCTGTCGGACGGATAAACATATTTGTTACGAAGTGTGCCTGCCAAGCCACCTCAACAATGAAGCGAACTGCAAGGCGAGTTGCTGCATTTGCACCGCAGAAACCATCAACAACGAAGAGACGCTTGTTAGAAAGCTCCTTCTTTGCGAGTTCCTTAACAACGTTCCAAGCTTCTTTGCTTGCTTTGTGGTTGTCATTGGGGTACTCAGGAGTGTTCCACCACAGGGTGTCGTGAGAAGTCTCATCATCAACGATGAACTTATCCTTAGGAGAACGGCCCGTGTAAACGCCTGTCATTACGTCTACAGCGCCGAGTTCTGTCTGATGACCTACTTCGAAGCCCTGGAGGCTTGCTTTCGTTTCCTCTTCAAACAACTGTTCGTAAGAAGGATTGTGAACGATCTCCGTTGTACCGGTAATACCGTACTTGGTCAAATCTAATGTTGCCATATTACAATATATGAATTTAAATTTATGAATTTTCTCTTTCAATATGGTGTGCTCGAACTAAATCTTAGTTCTTCACAGCGCAAAAATACTTATTTTTTCAATCAAACAAAAGTTTTAATGTGTTTAATGAACGCACAGCCTTTCCATTTAACAACATTTACCCATAATGCCTCTCTCCTCCCCAACTTTGATAGCCTTATGTTGCAATTCTCGTCACCCCCTCCTCCCTTTCCCATCATCAGCCCTTTTTCTAACATTTCTATATAAAAATTCCCGTTTTTTTTGTCTTTTAAGCAGAAATAAGTACTTTTGCCCAATTTGAAAAATTTCTAACACCGCATGAAGGTTATCAATCTGGGAGCAACAAGCTCCGTGATAAATTGCTACATGGCCCAGTTGCGCGACGTCACCGTGCAGGGCAATCGCACTCTTTTCCGTAATAATTTGGAACGCATAGGCCACGCCATGGCTTATGAAGTGAGTAGAACACTGAACTTTTCTCCAAAGACTATCCAAACGCCGCTCGGTGTGAAAGAGGTGGAAACCTATGACGACCACATTGTTGTCGGTACTGTGCTCCGCGCAGGCTTAGCCTTCCACGAGGGCTTCATCGATGTCTTTGACCAGGCCGACTCCGCTTTCGTTGCTGCTTATCGCGAAGAGGGAAAAAAGGAGAATCTCAAGATTCATCTCGAATATCTCGCCGCACCACAGCTCGATGGCTCTACTTTCCTCATGGTCGACCCCATGTTGGCAACGGGCGGAAGTCTCGAACTCGCCTACAAGGCATTCCTCAACAACGGCACGCCTAAGAAGCTCCACATCTGTGTAGTCATTGCCGCCGAAGAGGGCATCGCACACCTCCAAAAGTGCTTCCCCTCCGACGACGTCACTCTCTGGACGGCCGCCATCGACCCCTGCCTCAACGACGACGCCTATATCGTCCCTGGTCTCGGAGATGCAGGCGACCTCAGTTTTGGTCCAAAACTCAGCTCGAAGTAAAACCGGCCACACGCCTTTTTGACCAACCAGCATCAAGCAGTTCTGCTCATCCTTCGAGCAGAACTGCTTTTCTTATAGGTCAGAACAGCGGCTACACCCAGCCCATCTCCCCCTTTCTTCCTCTTTCCAGAGTTTTCCCAAATAGCTTCTGAAGCTTCATCCCATAAGCTTCTCCGCTCACATCCTTATCGCGTTTGAGAATAGAATAAGCCTATCCGCTCACACTCTTATTCTGTCCGCTCACGCGCTTATTGCATTTGAGAATACAATAAGCCTATCCGCTCACACCCTTATTCTGTCTGCTCACGCGCTTATTGTATTTGAGAATAGAATAAGCCTATTTGCTCACATCCTTATTCTGTCTGCTCATGTGCTTATTGTATTTGAGAATAGAATAAGTCTATCCGCTCACACTCTTATTCTGTCTGCTCATGTGCTTATTGCGTTTGAGAATACAATAAGCCTATTTGCTCACATCCTTATTCTGTCCGCTCACGCGCTTATTGCGTTTGAGAATACAATAAGCCTATCCGCTCACACTCTTATTCTGTCTGCTCATGTGCTTATTGCGTTTGAGAATGCAATAAGCCTATCCGCTCACGCCCTTATTGCGTTTGAGAATAGAATAAGCCTATCCGTTCACACTCTTATTCTGTCTGCTCATGTGCTTATTGCGTTTGAGAATACAATAAGCCTATTTGCTCACATCCTTATTCTGTCCGCTCACGCGCTTCTTGCGTTTGAGAATCTCTTAGGCCTCTCCGCTCGAATCCTTATTCTGTCTACTCACGCGCTTATTGTATTTGAGAATAGAATAAGTCTATCCACTCGCACCCTTATTCTGTCCGCCCGTCCGCTTATAGCATTCACTCTCCCCCGCGACATAGCGTGCTCACCCACTGTCCCCAGCGGGGACACCCCATGCTTAACCGCGGGTGATGCCCGAAGGGCGAACCCGTGGACAGACAACAGCGCAAACCTCCGACACCGGCGGTGTCGCACAGCAGCCCACTTCTGCACGTCTGAGTTACCCCCTCCACGCTTTCAGTGCGACGCCGCCGGCGTCGGAGTGTCCTTTGTCCACTTCCCCCACGGGTTCCCCCTCGCTTTGCTCGGGTATCACCCGCGGTTACGCATGGTGCGC
>NZ_CAUTBW010000065.1:0-11250 GCF_963536905.1 uncultured Alloprevotella sp.
CAGATGAGCAGCAGTGTGATGAGAGCGGTGAGCGGATAGGGGATGCCAAGCGGTTCGGCAATGAACTGCTGGAGCACGAGTACCACGAGGTAGAGCCGCGCGGCTGCACCGGTAAGTTTGCTAAGGAGAAAGAAGAGTGCCCCCGTGCGGTGGGTGTTTTCCCCAAAGCGTTCGCCCAGATAAGTGTAGATGGAGGTGAGTTGGAGGCGATAGTAGAGCGGTAGGAGCAGGAAAGCTACGGCTACATAGCCAAAGAAAAAGCCGGCGCACATCTGAAGGTATGTCATCTGAGTTGCGCCTACCCAGCCCGGTACGGAAATGAACGATACGCCCGAGATGCTGGCGCCTATCATACCAAAAGCCACCATCCACCACGGTGAACGGCGGTTGGCTCTAAAGAAAGCGTTGTTATCATGGCTACTGCTGCTTTTCCGAGAGATGAAAAGCAGCAGTAGGAAGTAGAACGCCAATGTCAACAGCATAAGTAGTCCTGTGGACATAGTTCGTATGTTAATGTGGTTGCTTAAAACCTGAGATAAAAATAATTAAAAGGATCAAAGCATAAATCATCCAGACTGTTGCTGCCGCACCTGCTGAAGCAATGGCCCATTTGCGCGCTTTGTTTGCTTTATCAAAAGCTTCTTCATATCGGCCCTTCCAGTAGAGATTCTCCACTTGTGCAGCGTAAACAATAGAAACTACGCCAAAGGGAAAGCAGCACATGCAGGTAGAAAGGATGGCCCAAACCAGATGATTATCGGGCATAGGAGGGCGTGAAGGCTGTTCGTTAGCAGCCTGCAGATAGTCTGGATTCATATATAGCTACAATTGATTATCTGAGCAAAAGACCTTGCGTCAGTCCAATGAAGAAGTAGATGATACCAATGACAACCCCACATATAGCAGCGGCAATGGCCCATGTCTTTGCACTGTTAGAGGCTGCTAAGGCTTCTTGGTATTGTCCTATTTGATAAAGTCCGTTTACCCTTGCAGCGTAAACAATAGAAACTACACCAAATGGCAGACAGCAGCAGATTGTAGCGAGAATGGCCCATACTAAGTAATTATCAGGAGGGGGTGGCATTTGCGGCGCTTGGTTGTATGCCTGCTGGTTATAGAAGTTGGGCTGAGCAACTTGAGGGCCAAATTGTGGGCCTTGCTGCGGTTGCTGAACTTCTTCAAGAACGTTGAAGATAGCTGCGAGTTCGGGCACTTGTCCAGCAGGTGTCCACTGCGCCATGCCTTGTTTCCAAACGAGCGTTGTAGGAGTTACTCCTAACTTAACCAGCTGAGATCCGTCAACAGGACCTTGCTGCACTTTGTTTACATCAAGATAGAAATATTGTTCCATAAGGGGATAAGTTTATCTAAAAAGCAAAAATATGTTATTTCATAGACCTATCCAAGGTTTTCTTTAGAAAAGTGGCTGACATCCTTATAGTCCGAGCAAATTTCGCAGTATCCACCACGTGAAAAATAGGACTATATATGTCCAAAGCCAATAACGATGATGGGTGAAACGCTTCAGTTGAGCTTGCGCCTTACCGCGCAGCAGCCAATCACTGAGAACGAGCAGAAAAAGATAGGGAAGGGCAAAGAGCAGAAAGAGGTTATAGTGGGCGGCATCCATAAATTGTCCGTGGAGCACGGCATGAGCTGCTCGCTGGAAGCCACAGCCGGGACAGTCGTAGCCAGTGACAGCTTTCACCACGCACTTTGGCGACCACTGTGTCTGCACTGGATCGAAAATAAACAGCAAAAGGCCGATAGCCACTATAACAGCAGCTATCAGCCAACGCTTGTTTCTAATTATTGTCTCTAAGAGGACGTTAGTTTTCAATATAGAAGTTGAGAGATGTAACTACGCGAACTTTCTTTATATACGGAGTATATTGGTCGCGGTCGTCTATTTCAAAAAGTCCCTGGGTTGCGCTCTTGATTTTGCCAATCTTGCTGTCGGAGTCCTTTGCGAACTTATCGGCAGCCTCGCGGGCTTTCTTCGTTGCTTCTGCAATCATCTGCGGTTTGATGGCGTTGAGTTTGGTGAAATCATACTGCACCTGATTGCTATAGTCGTCTCCGGCAATGGCTACACCCTTAGCGAGCAATTCGCCGACGCGGGGAATCAGTGAACGCACCCTATCAACTTGTGAAGTGCTTACTGTTGTCACGCAAGACAAAGAGAAGCGGTCACGATCAGAAAGGTCGGAGTATTGATTAGCTTTAAGGTCCGAAATCTGAGGAGCACCTACGCTGATTTCATTTGCAGGAATGCCGTTTGCTTGTAGCCAGGTTTTGATGATTGCATTGGCTGAATTAAGCTGGCGGTAAAGGTCTTGCATATCGTTGCTGGATGTCTTGAACATGATGGGCCAGATAACGTGGTCGGCCTTTACTTCTCTCTCAGCCAAACCTCGAACGTTGACGATGCGGTCCTGCCGAGAAAAACTTCTCAAGCCACAATAGAGGAATACACCTAAGATGGCGAGTCCTACAGCCAAGACGATGGATTCTACCTTTAAGTTCTTCATTTTTTGAAAGTTTTGAGTGATAAATAAAAAGTAACGAGCGACAAGGCAGAGGTAACAAAATGTGGTTACAATAAGTGGACTGTTCAACTGCTACTTCAGGCTTGTCACTCGTTACTATAAAATTATTTCTTCGGCGTTTCTTTCAGCGTCTCAAGTACGAACTGCCAATAGCGTTCTACCGACGGAATGTTGCAACGTTCGTTGGGCGTGTGCGGAGAACGGAGCGTCGGACCGAAACTTACCATGTCCATTTTGGGATATTTGGCACCGATGACACCACATTCAAGGCCGGCGTGAACAACACCCACGCGATTGTCAGTACCAAAAAGCTTTTTGTAGACATTCTGCATCAGTGCCACGATTTCGCTTTGCGGATTGGGCTGCCAAGCTGGATACTGATGAGCATAAGTAACCTTCATGCCCGCCATTGAGAACGCGCTCTCGATTGTCTCAGCGCAACATTCGCGCATGCTATCGCGGCTGGAGCGTACCAGTACTATAAACTTCGCTATCCCGTTTCCAATCTCCACGATACCAAGGTTGGAGCTGGTTTCCACTACGTCGGGGATTTCTGGAATCATACGCATCGGTCCGTTGTGGCAGGCGCAAATAGCGTTAACTAAGTTGTCGCCAATTTCAGCTGGCACTTGCTTAGCGGGGCGTTCCACGTCCTCGCAGAGGAGTTCGAGCTGCTTCTCAACAAAGGCAAACTCGTCAGTGAAAACCTTTTTCCAGTCGGCGATACAATCCTCTTTCAGCGCAGTAACATTCTCTTTCGGAAGCGTAAGTACCACTTCGGCGTGACTCGGAATAGCATTGCGCATATTTCCTCCCACCCAGCTGCAGAGACGTGCTTCGAAATTGGCCATAGCATCTTGAACGAGACGGCCCATCAGCTTGTTTGCGTTAGCGCGACCTTGGTTGATTTCCAAACCACTATGGCCGCCGAGCAAACCTTTGATAACCACTTTGACAGCTGCATCGCCGCCATCGGTTTCTTCTTCCTGATATTCCAGCACTGCATTCTGATCAACGCCACCTGCTGAACCGATAACCATTTCGCCCTCTGTCTCGTTGTCGAGATTGAGGAGAATCTCACCTTGCAAGGTGTCACTGGCCAGGTTCTCAGCTCCGTACATCGTTGTCTCCTCATCAGCCGTGATTAAGCACTCCAGCGGGCCGTGTTCAATAGTGTCGTCCTCGAGGATGCCCATCATAGTGGCCACTGCCATACCATCGTCCGAGCCGAGAGTAGTGCCTTTGGCCTTCACCCAGTCTCCGTCCACGTAGGTCTCAATGGGGTCAGTCTCGAAGTTATGGGTAGATTCTTTTGTCTTTTGCGGAACCATGTCTATGTGGCCCTGCATGACCACCATCTTGCGGTCTTCGTAGCCTTTAGAGGCTGCTTTGCGCATGATGATATTTCCAGCCTCGTCTTTGAAGGCTTCGATATTGCGTTCCTTGGCCCAATCCAACAGGAATTGCTGAGCCTTTTCCAAATGGCCGCTAGGGCGTGGTACCTGAGTCAGTAAGTAGAAATTTTTCCAAACAGCCTGTGGCTGCAAATTCTTGATTTCACTCATAATTATTATGGTTAAGAGTTATTATTAGTTGTTTTCTCTTTTGTCTTTCATAGAGAGGCGGGCAAATCCGAAAGCTCCGAGGAGCACCACAAGGCCCGTTTGCAGCGTGTGGACTACGAGGGCGAAGAGTATGGCCTCTTTCTCTGCCACTCCATAAAGGACAAGCATCGTTTTAACGGCGAAATGCCACGGTCCTGCCCCGTTAGGTGTTGGCACGAGTACGGCGAACATTCCTACACAATATATAAGGAATGCTTCGATAGGGTTGATGCCGCTTGTGAAGTTGAAGCAGAAAAAAGCAACGTAGAAATGGAGGTAATAGCAAAGGTTGATGCCGAAACTCATCAAGATGTAGAGTGGCAGATTACGAACATCTTTGAGGGAGAGCACTCCCGCCCAAAGATCCTTTAGCAAGTCGCGCCCACGAGAATAATAGCGACGGAGGAGAAATATGCATGCTCCAACGGCCATGATAAGACAAAGCACCGTGACGAGGTAGCCTGTGCTGGTGAATTGCCCGAAAAATCCGCGGAAGTCCATACCTGTGGTGCGAAGGAACTTGAGGAATACGGGGATTTGACAGAGAAAAGCAACCGCTGTGAGGAGAAGCATGACAAGAGAATCGACCATGCGCTCCGTGACAACCGTTCCGAGCGATTTTGTGAAAGAGATGCCATCGTATTTCTTTAGTGTGCCGCAGCGCGTCACTTCGCCTACACGAGGAATCACTAAAGAAGCGGCATAGCTAATAAAGATAGCATTCTCACAACTGCTGCGGCGCGGATGTTCGCCCAGCGGCTCGAGCGCCATCTTCCAGCGCCAAGCCCGGATTTGCTGGGCCAGAATGCCGAAAATAAAGGAGAAAAGCATCCACCCCCATTTCATCTCGCCGAACACACTACGGAAAAAGTCGCGCCAATCTGTTCCGCGGTACATCCACCACAGAATGCCCAGCCCAAAAGCAAAGGGCAGCGCCAGTTGCAGTATCTTCTTAAGAATCTTCAATGTGTTTCGTAGGGAAATGCGTACTTTTGTGACGTCTCCAATGCGAAGTTAGGACAATCTGCCCAATGTTCCAAAGAATTGTCTTCAATTTTTGCACAATCAGAGTAACCTACGTTTGCGTGGTTCCTTTCCGGTAACAATTCCGATATGTTGAAATCAGTAAGACCTAAGAAAAATCTCGGTCAGCACTTTCTGACCGACCTCCATGTGGCTGAGCGCATCGCCGACACCGTAGATGCCTGCCCGCAGTTGCCCGTTCTCGAAGTAGGCCCTGGTATGGGCGTGCTGACACAATACCTCTTGCCCAAGGACAGAGAGGTGAAGGTGGTGGAGATCGACCGCGAAAGTGTGGCTTACCTACTTGAACGTTGGCCCGAATTGCGGGATAACATTCTGGGCGAGGATTTTCTCCGTATGGACCTCAATACAGTATTTGACGGCAAGCCTTTTGTGCTTACAGGCAATTATCCTTACGATATCTCCAGCCAGATATTTTTCAAAATGCTCGACTACAAAGAGCTTATTCCCTGCTGCACGGGAATGATTCAAAAAGAGATGGCCGAACGCATTGCGGCACATCCCGGCACAAAGTCTTATGGCATTTTGAGCGTGTTGCTGCAGCGTTGGTACGATGTTGAGTACCTCTTCACCGTCGAGCCCGGTGTGTTCAATCCTCCTCCAAAGGTGCGCAGCGCGGTGGTACGCATGACGCGCAACGATATACACGAATGCGGTTGCAACGAGGTGTTGCTCAAGAAAGTAGTAAAGGCCGTGTTCCAGCAACGCCGCAAAATGTTGCGCGTGTCACTCAAACCGTTCTTTGCACAAACTTCACCCAACCGCGACCATACGGAGTTCTTGGCTCACCCCGAGCTGACGAAGCGTCCGGAGCAGCTCAGCGTGGACGAGTTTGTGGAACTAACTAATCGGATTGAGAAAGAAATTAGTTAAATCCTTCGAGGATTTAACGCTCTTATATTCTGTAAAAATAGTTCGCAGTCTGTACTCTCGAGAGTGGCTTAAAAATTAAATTGAAGTAGACTTGTGTTCAGACTCCTCTAATCTGACCGACCTATTCTATAAGGTTGTCGGAGAATAGAATAAGGCTGTCAGCTGATAGCCTTATTGCGTTTGAAAATTTCCTTATTGCTCAGACTGACACAATAAGGAAAAATATGGCTTGTCAGCACGTATTGATGGCCGAAATTATCTGAAAAAAGCACTTTTCCTACCTTTTTTCGCAAAAAACAAAGAGAAAAATGGTTTGTTCCTCTCTTTTTTCGGACGGTTCAACGTTTTCTCGTAAGAATCTTATGATGTGTTTTTCTGGAACGAAAAAGCGTGTTGTCAAATTAAAGGGCAGTTTTCTTAGCATTGTCGCGTCATTGCGCATACGGTTTTTGCCACTGATTTGATAAAAGCAAGAGTTCCGCCCTACGGAGATATTGTAGGGCGGAACTCTCATGATGATCTTTATTTCTAACTGCGTTGTAGCTTCTGTGGGGGAAGCTGAGGCTTAGAGTCGCTCATAGTCCCAGTCGTCTATGGCGCGTCCCCAGTTTTCATTGACCAAGCGGACGGTCTCGGGTTTGTAGGCATATTTGTTCTTCTTGTAGCCCTTCTTTGCATTAACGTATTGTTCGATGGCCGTATGCGCCTCGTCCCAACCTGGGAGTTGCAATGAGGAGTAAATATTTTCCGTCATGGCAAGTGCATCTTGCTCGAAGTCTTCAAACTTCACTTCGATGAGATTTCCCTCCGGGATGCAAACTTTGTCGGCCTGGTATTTGTCGTAGAGCTTCGTGTAAGTCGTCAGGATATTCTTCACGATTTCTTCCTCCGAGATGTCTTGCAGCTTGAGAGGCTGAATGGTATTGGTGAAGAAGGAACGCGTGGATTCAAATACGGTGTATGGATTTCGCATCAAGTAGATGAACTTGGCATTAGGGAACATCTTCACCAGCTCCTTTACGCGGCCCGTGTGGGGCGGGTTCTTGGAGAGAAACTGCGTGCCGCTGGTGTTCCAAAGGGCAATTTTGATGACTTTGATAAACTCCTCTTCGAAGCGCTTGAGTTCCTCCGGCGTGATGTCCTTGAAGAGCAAATACTTGTCGGCATATTCCTGCCAGTACTTCGGCAAGTACCACATATTATAATAGGTGTAGGGCATGGAATTTGTCATAGCAAATTCCTCTTCCTGCGGCAGGTCAACGGCCAAGTCCATGTTGTCCGTTGGGCGATGGCTCGGCATGAGCCACGACATATTTTTCTTGAAGAATGGTTGCCCAAACATCATGAGGTGGGGGAATACCGTTTGATAGGTCGTATTATAGCCAAAGTGCTTGTCGCAGGACAAAACATTGTGGACAAAGGTCGTTCCTGACCGCCAGTGCCCCAAAATGAATACGGGATCGTGCTTCAGCGGTTGGTTGGCCAAACGTTTTTGGTAACGCCTTTCTTGTATGGGTGCGAGCGTGGATAACAATCGGCAAACGGCAGTAGTGAGGCGATATTTTCCACGATAGCCCTTGTCGATTTCACGGCCTTGAAGAATTTCCTTATAAGTGTTCCAGTCAGCCCCTACAAGGTTGTTGACCGGCAACTTGTCGAATTGAAGAAGTCCCATAATAGTCTTGATTTTTTGCAAAGTTACATTATTGTGTGCAATATTCCTTTATGCTATTCAAAATAAGCAATAAAGGAAAGCTCCTCTTGTGTTGTGGAGCAGAAGTGTTGCATCTGAAAAAAACAACAGCGGAAAGCTCCTTTGGAGGCTTTCCGCTGTTGATAGAAATAGGTTGAAAACATCTATGAGCCGTTAGTCCAGTCCTTCCCACGAGGTGTAGGGCTGAAAGTTGGAGTTTTCAGTTTCTCCTTCAAGGATCTCGCCATGCGTATCCTGCTGGCGTGACCATTGCTCGTAACTTTCTTTGCTGGATATAATGAAATCGGCGAACGTGCTTCTTGTGCTTATGTTTATCACTCTGTTCTGGGGCTTTTTGTAGGCTTTCATTTATGTATTAATTCTTGTTGCGAAATGTTTTGTTTATGGGGAGGTGAACTATTCCTATTATTCTTGTCTCTTTCCGCTTTGTATTAAAATCTGTTTGTATGTGTAGCACACGCAAAATAAATATC
Organism: uncultured Alloprevotella sp.; assembly: GCF_963536905.1. Classification (NCBI taxonomy): domain Bacteria; kingdom Pseudomonadati; phylum Bacteroidota; class Bacteroidia; order Bacteroidales; family Prevotellaceae; genus Alloprevotella; species uncultured Alloprevotella sp. Next base: position 8,258 of record NZ_CAUTBW010000065.1, read on the forward strand.
AGCGATGCGCGGAGTTGAGATACGATTTATTGCTATAAATCTCTTTGTAAAAGTAAAGAGCAAGAAGGGTTCAGATCACTATAGAATCCTGAAGCAGGCGCAAAGGTAGGCTTTTGCGGTGAAAGGAAAAAGAAATAAAGACTTTTTGTGAGATTCTCCACGAGGCAGAGCAGTATGCTTTCGAGAGAAAAAAGTCTGACTCTTACCTAAGAAACGAGCAATCAAAAGGTATAAATAGACGCGAAAAGCCTGTTTTCAACGAATATAGTTGTAATTGTCACTTTACAATATTACTTTTGTCTATAAATAAAAAAGATTTTATGAAGACTTATTTAGTGACAGGAGCTGCCGGCTTTATCGGCGCAAACTATTTGAAGTATATTCTCAAAAAATATGAGGATGTTCGCGTGGTTGTTCTTGACCTGCTGACCTATGCGGGCTATCTCGGCACAATTGCTGAGGACATCGACCACGACAGGTGCGAATTTGTGCGTGGCGACATCGGCGACCGTCAGTTGGTGGATGAGCTCTTTACGAAATATCGCTTTGATGTGGTGGTAAACTTTGCCGCAGAGAGTCATGTAGATCGCTCTATTGAGAATCCACAACTCTTTCTTCAAACCAATATTCTCGGTACGCAGAATCTGCTCGATTGTGCTCGCCGCGCGTGGGTAACGGGAAAAGATGAGCAGGGCTATCCCACTTGGCAGTCCGGTGTTCGCTTTCATCAGGTTTCTACTGATGAGGTCTACGGTTCGCTGGGCGATGAGGGATTCTTCACAGAGGAAACTCCGCTGCAACCGCACAGCCCTTACAGTGCCTCAAAGACAAGTGCCGACCTCGTGGTGTGTGCTTATCATGACACCTACAAAATGCCCGTCAGCATTACGCGCTGCTCCAACAATTATGGACCTTATCAATTCCCCGAAAAGCTGATTCCGCTGATTATCAATAATATCCTTGAGGGTAAGCAACTTCCTGTTTACGGGCAGGGAACAAATGTTCGCGACTGGCTGTATGTGGAAGACCACTGTAAGGCTATCGACCTCGTGGTTACGAAGGGCAAAGATGGAAGTATATACAACGTGGGCGGTCACAATGAGCGGCAGAATATCCAGATTGTGAAAATCATCATCCGCACTATTCGCCGCTTGATGGAAGAGAATCCGCAGTTCCGTGTTCTGCTGAAGCGCCAAGATGGACTTGAGTGGATCAACGACGACCTTATCAGTTTCGTGAAAGATCGCCTGGGCCACGACCAGCGCTATGGCATAGATCCCAGCAAAATAAAGGCCGACTTAGGTTGGTTCCCCGAAACGACCTTTGAAGTAGGCATCGAGAAAACTATTCGCTGGAATCTCGAACACCATGATTGGATTGAAGATGTGAGCGGGGAAGATTATCAAGAATACTACGAGAGAATGTATAAATAAGAGCATACTTTCTCCTCTCCAGAAGTTATTTTTTGTTGTCACGTCGTCACGTCGTCACGATTGGGATTTAACTGCTTGACAGCGTAAGTATTATGTCTGTGACAACAGTGTGACAACAAAAAAGTGGGCGAAGGCGATTGAACGGCAGAAAAGCAGGACAGCCACAGAGTTCTTGTGAACCTGTGGCTGTCCTTATTGTAGTGGTGCTTACTTCTCGTTTGCGTTGAAACGCAATGGGGGAGTGAGCCGTTTTTTTACTTTCTGATGATTGTTGCCTCTCGATCCGGGCCTACGCTGACAATAGAAATGCGCGTGTTAAGTTCTCGTTCCAAATAGTCGATATAGGACTGGAAAGCTGCAGGGAAGTCGCGCTCGTCGCGAATTTCGGTAAGCGATGTTTTCCAACCAGGAAGATCTTCATAAACTGCCTCCCAGCCTTCTGTGTCGTAAGGCATCGTGGTAGTTTGTTCGTTGCCCTTCTTGTAAGCTGTACACACGCGGATGGTTTCAAAGCTGTCGAGCACGTCGCCCTTCATCATAACGAGATCTGTCACACCGTTGATCATGATGGCATACTTCAGAGCCACGAGGTCAACCCATCCGCAGCGGCGGTTGCGGCCTGTGACTGCGCCGTACTCATTGCCAATGTGGCGGATGGTATCTCCAGTTTCGTCGAAGAGCTCAACGGGGAACGGACCTGAGCCAACGCGCGTAGAATAGGCCTTGAAAATGCCGAAAACGCGATGGATGTGTCGAGGAGCAACGCCCAGACCCGAGCAAACACCACCAGCTGTGGTTGAAGATGAACTAACGAAGGGGTAGGTTCCGTGGTCTATGTCGAGGAGCGAACCTTGTGCGCCTTCTGCCAAGACGTTCTTGCCCTCTTCCAGGAGGCGGTTGATTTCGATTTCAGTATCGGAGAGTTGGAATTTCTTTAAGTATTCCACGCCTTCCATCCAGCGCTTCTCTTCTTCCGTAATGTCGTAGTCGGTGAAGTGTAAGTCGTTGAGGATTTGGATATGGCGTGCTTTTAGTTTGTCGTATTTCTCTTGGAAGTTATCGAGGATGTCGCCAACGCGAAGTCCCACGCGGGCAGCCTTATCTGAATAAGTCGGGCCGATACCCTTACCCGTTGTTCCCACTTTTGCCTCGCCTTTTGCCGCTTCATAAGCGCGGTCGAGCACGCGATGGGTTGGCAGGATGAGATGTGCGCGCTTGCTGATGTGCAGGCGGCTTGTGAGCGAGTAGCCAGCTGTTTCGAGTTCGTTTGCCTCAGCCATAAAGAGGTCGGGAGCAATGACGCAGCCGTTGCCGATAATGTTCACCTTGTTTTCATCAAAGATACCTGAGGGTATAGAGCGGAGAACAAATTTTTTTCCATCGAAGATGATGGTGTGGCCAGCGTTAGGGCCGCCTGCAAAGCGTGCAACGACGTCGTACTTCGGTGTGAAGTAGTCTACAACTTTTCCTTTGCCTTCGTCACCAAAGACAATGCCCAGCAGGGCGTCAACTAGATCGGAAGAGCACACGTCTGAACTCCAGTCACAGCGATAGATCTCG
>NZ_CAUTBW010000066.1:0-10685 GCF_963536905.1 uncultured Alloprevotella sp.
GATGCAAAAGTACTACGAGTTTTTGGAATAGCAAAGCCTATACACTACTTTTTTTCAAAAAAAAGTTTCAAATCCGGGCGTTTCTGGGAGAAAACGGAGGGAATCTCTGAAGAAAAACAAGGAATTATTGAGAAAAGAACGAGGAGGTGTGGTTGGACTGATTGGGCTGAGCGGAGGTAACGAGAGACGAAGGAGCTAAGAGGGAAGGTATCAGCTCAAACAGAAGTGAGTATTCATTTATCCTCTCTTTACAAACTTACACACATCAAAGTCGTCAAAAAACAATATAGGGCTGGAGACGCTTAAAATCTTCGGGGGTAAAATGCTCAGAGAGACTTAAGTCACGCCAACTTTTTATCGGGCCAAACTTTCTTACGTAGTTCATTATTTCTTTAACCTGTTCATAGTTTAAATATGGATGATGAACAAGTTGCTTAAAAGTACTCTTATTAATATTTAAGGTCTTAACTGGAGCGTTAGATGCCACTTCAAACCACTTTTCAATCCCCTCAGGCAACCCATCCACCTCTTTTATCTGATTACGAGAAACAAAACCTCCAAGACGTTCACGATAACGACATATTTTAGAAGCATAATAACTCCCCACTCCAGGGATACGTTTTAATTGAGTTGTATCAACAGTATTAAGATCCAGAATAGTAAGCTCCTTATACTTTTGGGGATAGGAGGCTCGAATAGAATCATATCGCCGACGAGAGTCGGAAAATGATTTATCTTCAGATTCCACACATATGTATGGCCTTAAGCGCTCAAAATCTGCTTTTGTAAGTCCATATAAACGTTTAAAGTCATCTGGAGAACGCCAGCGTCCCCCCTTCCGTCTATACTTTAAAGCATTATGAGCCATCCAAGGCTTTAAGCCAAGTCGAATAAAAGTTACAGAATCACACACATTAGGATCAAAAGGGAAAGCCTCCTTTACAGCGCCACCATTATATTGCGCATAACGACCTCGATACTGCCCCTCAACACTATCCTGTTCCATTTGGAAAGAGAGTACAGAAAGAGAATCCTTTAAAGACAAGCTCCCAGTAGATAGATTAGGACTTAAGAAATAATACGTCACTCCGCTGCCGACCAACAACACCAGAGCCAAAGCAATAAAACCTCGACGATCAGCTTCTGGCATCAAACGCCAATACTTCTTACTCATAGATATTGGATTTATCCGATTACTGAGGCAAATATAAGAAATCTATATTTTAAATCCAAATTATCATTTAAGAGAGGGCGTGAAAGTCTCGTAAGTACCATCATCATAAAAGACACGAATCTCTCTTACTTTACGAATTTTTCTGTCAATTATATTAACTTCTTTATTTTGTTCTATTTTACTCCTCTTTGTATATAAAGAACGATCCTGCACTAGAGGTTGCTCTATAGCAGGTTCGGAAAACAAAAGCCCCAATTCTGCCTGAGGAGAAGAAGCATTCACAAAATCAGACTCAGGAGCTTCAGATACCACTTGTGCTGGCACAACAGAAAGGTGACTATCTCCCTCACCAAATAGAAGCCAATTTATATTTATCTCGGGAAAAGCTTTATGAATTGCTTGAACATGGTTATTTGTAGGACGAGTCCTACCAGTAAATATACTTGACAATGACGCAGCAGAAATTTCCAATTTAGCAGCAAAATCCTGTTGGGACATTTTAGCATCATCCATAATTTGTCGAATACGATCCTTCATTTCCATAACTTTTCAATCATTTATTATTGCACAAATAGAGAGCTAAGCTTATTCTAAAGGATAGGAGTCTCTCTCCTCTCCTAAAAAGAGGCTTCTTCTAAGCATTTACAAAGATAAAATCATTTTCCTAAATAAACAACATTTGCGAATAGAAAAATAAAGCTGCTAAATCAAAATTTCAAAACTAAAATTTACATTTTAAATAACACAAATTACACATTTCCATATCACACCCCTGTATACATATGTAATTTGTAGATATTAAGACTTATACTATATTATTGAAAAAAATATCTCTTTAATTATACATCACTTAGTTACTAGCATACATAGCTCTTAAAATAGAGCAATAAATCTACCATATAAGTAAACAAATCAGATATTCTCACAAAACATATCAAACAACAAGAATAACAAACTGGTTTTCAACAAAAAAAAGATAAAATATAATATCGAATAAAAATAAATATCTTTTTGTATATCATTCCTTTCGATTTATGAATTTATATTTATGTATACTCATATTCAGTGTGTAAAGATAAACAACAGAGGATGCATTTTCAACAATGTGAATATATAAACTAAATATACAAATTAATATATACACTTGAATTCCATAACAAAACTTAATGCACGATATTTAGAGAAGGAATAAGACTACTTCGCTCAATTTATTCATGAATCTAGGCGCGAGATAAAGAATTCTTTCTCTCACGATTCTCAGAGCGCAGAAAACATCTTAACTGATTATAAATCAATAAATACACATAGAAAAAACATGCATCATTATTGATAACTAAAAAAATGAGTAATTCACTATTTTGCAATCTATAGGATTACAAAATAGATACATAAATAAAGAAATAGGTCCGTTTTTAGAGATTAAAACACTAATAGAATAAGGTAATTCACATTTTTGCAAGAATAGAGTTTCAAAGAAAAGGAGTTGTGCAGAGATTTTACGTATTCCAGAAGAGAAACAATTGAGGCGAGGATCTGCTATTCTCGCCTCAATTGTACAATAATATCATCAAATAAAATATTGACGAAATAGGCTTTAGTGAAGAATAAAAAAGAGAAGTTCTTTTAGTAGTTCTCCAGATGAGATCGTAGCACCTTCTACACCTTTTGAGCGAGCATCTGCACGTCGGATCTCCCCTATTATTTGCATCACTTTCACGCCGGAATAATTTGCCATTGCAGGAAGGATATTTTTCCTCACTTGCCATTCCGTAATACCTAAAAAGGCAGCCACTCCCCTTTCCGATTTATCTGGAGAATAGTAGGACAACATCAGATTTTGGAAGAATTTGAAGACTGTAGGAATTATTCTATTTATCGGGAACACTTTTGAGTTTTTGTCAAAATAATTTGCAATTTGCATTGCTTTAAAAATGTTCTTTGAAACGAGCGCATCTTGCAACTCATAGACATTGTAATCCTTACTTATCCCTATATTCTCCGCCACCAAATCCTTCGACACTTTTTTACTTCCTTCGGGCAAAGCAATACAGAGTTTATCCAATTCGCCAGCCATACGACTCAGGTCGTTTCCAACATGAGCCGCCATCATTTCTGTAGCATCAGGATCGATACCCACCTTCTTACGTCGGAGATAATCTTCTATGAATTTAGGCAACTGGAAATCCTTCAACTTTGGAGAAACGAACAGGACGCCCGTTTTCTCGACGAGAGATGCTAAGCGTTTACGGCGATCCAGTATTCCATTTTTATAACAAAACACCAAGACTGTGGAGAGCTGCGGATGCTTTAGATAGTGTTCCAAGCGTTCCACTTCTTTAATATTCTGCGCCTCTTTCACCACCACCACCAAGCGTTGTGCGCCCATAGGAAAACCATTGGCAGCATCAATTACATTAAAAATAGTGGTTTCTGCCCCAAAGAGTGTGATTAAATTAAAATCTCTCTCTTCGGGATTCAGCGCAGACTGTACGATAAAATCAGCCAAGCGGTCAATATAATAGCTCTCTTCTCCTTCCAGAAAATAGAGCGGCTTATAATTGCCCGCTTGGATGTCTCTCACAATGGCTTCATAAGGAACTCCTCCTTGATTCTTAGTAGGAAATGCCATCGTTTGTATGTCTATATTATATATATGTTACCAGTCATATTTCAGGTGTCGCACCGTCTTACGCTGACCGATGATAAGTTTCATAGCTTCGATACCTATGCGCACATGAGTCTCAGCAAAGTTTGCCGTCACCTTGCGGTCACTCTCGCTCGTCTTAATTCCCTCGGCCTCCATGGGATTATCAGACACCAGCAACAAAGCGCCTGTTGGGATATGATTGTAGAAACCGCAAGTGAATAGAGTTGCAGTTTCCATATCAACAGCCATAGCACACGTTTCGCGCAGATAGCTTTTGAAGCGATCATCATGTTCCCAAACGCGGCGGTTTGTCGTGTAAACCGTCCCTGTCCAGTAATCCTGATTGTTATCACGCAATGTTGTCGACACAGCACGTTGCAGCATAAAGGCAGGAAGCGAAGGAACCTCAGAAGGGAAATAGTCGTTAGAAGTACCCTCGCCGCGAATACCAGCCAGCGGAAGGATATAATCGCCCAAATGCGTTTTTTCAGAAATACCGCCACACTTACCCAAGAACAAGCAAGCACTTGGTTTCACTGCACTCAGCAAGTCCATAATCAGCGCAGCGTTTGGACTACCAATCCCAAAGTTTATCATCGTGATGCCGTTAGCAGTAACGGCACGCATATTAGAGGTCGTTTCTTCTATAGGCACACCGCTCAACTCACAAAACAAATCTACATAATGATTGAAATTGGTCAGAAGGATATGCTCCCCAAAATCTTCCAGCGGCAGACCAGTATAACGCTGGAGCCAATTACTCACGATTTCTTCACGCGTCTTCATATAAATAGTTTTTATACGCATTTTCGGCGGTATACAAAGTCTGTAAATCCGCCGAAATACTTAATTTTGCAATATATTTATTGATTTGCAAAAGTAAGAAAATGATTTCACTTAATCTGCCAAACTTTAATATTAAATTACGCCGGCGAGATGACGGGCAGACTGAAATCCTCGACTTTTTGCGGCAACGCTACATTCGCCTGACCCCTGAAGAATGGGTCAGGCAGCATTTCACCCACTTCCTCGTTGAACACAAGCACTACCCTGCAGGGCTCTTGGGCAATGAAGTGAGCCTCAACGTCAACGGCGTTGAGCGACGTTGCGACAGCGTACTCTTCAATCGCGAAGGAGGAAACCCACGCATGATCATCGAATACAAAGCTCCCAGCGTTCGCATCACGCAAAAAGTCTTCACGCAAATCAGTTCGTACAACAGTGTGATCCATGCCGACTACCTCATTGTTTCCAACGGCCTAGACCACTATATCTGCCGCATCAATTATTCCGACTTCAGCATTCATTTCCTCCCTGAAATCCCCGACTACGTAGAACTCTATTAAGCTAATTTGGTGGTTTCCCCACTTTCGTTTATCTTTGCCCATACTAAACTAAGATGAAAATAAAGTTTTTATATGGCAACGATTTATGACTACACGGTCAAAGACCGTAAGGGTGCTGACGTACCTCTCCGTTCCTACGAAGGCGAGGTTTTACTCATTGTCAACACTGCAACAAAATGTGGATTCACTCCTCAATACGAAGAACTGGAAAAACTATACGAACACTTCCGCGGTAAAGGCTTCCAACTGCTCGACTTCCCTTGCAACCAATTCGGCCAGCAGGCTCCGGGCACTGATGCACAAATTCACGAATTTTGCCAGCTCACCTATGGTGTCGACTTCCCACAGTTCAAGAAAGTAAAGGTCAATGGTCCAGATGCAAGCCCGATCTTCCTCTTCCTACAACAGCAAAAAGGCTTTGCTGGATTCGATATGGAACACCCCATTGCCCCCATTCTCGACAAGATGCTGAGCGAAGCCGACCCTGACTACAAAGAGAAAGCCGACATCAAATGGAACTTCACCAAATTCCTCATCAATAAGCAAGGCCAGGTAGTAGCTCGCTTCGAACCTACGGCCCCCATTGCCGAAATTGAAAAGAGTATCGAAGCTCTACTAGTATAGGTAAACTTCAGAAATAAAAAGGTATACTTTAAGCCGCGCAAATCTGACGTCAGATTTGCGCGGCTTTCTTTTGCGGAATTTCCTAAAAATACCTTTAAGTGCTATAACGAACAACTAAGTTTTATCACTCATCCCAAAGATTGGGGTGAGCAGGAGAGCCAGATCCTTTATCGGATGAGTCCTCATCATCGAAGATCCCTTGTCGGGTCTGACCACCGCCACCAGGACCAGCACCGCTACCAATAGGGACGGAGATATCAAGAATATGACTCTGAAGGTCAACAGTCACAACTTCCATTGCGGGAGTTACATATATTTTTGTTTTCATTGTATTCACTTGTTTTTTATTTCTTCTCTTTATCGCCTCTACCCCAAAAACGCCATCTGTAAAGCATCTGTACCATTGGGGAGAAGACAGAGAATCTCTTATTTTCTTGGGAATTCTCGTTCCCCCTCTTTTTCCGAAGAAGTGGAACGAGAATAGAATTAGAATTTATAGAATTTCTTACCGTTTACAATATAGATTTGTCCACGCTCCAGCTTGTTGTAGTCCTTGCCCATCAGTTTGCCATCGATGGAATAGAACGGGTATTTACCACTGTGCATATCCTTTTCTGTATCGCTTTCGAGCTGGTTGATACCAGTCACATTGCTGTCATCGTCGCCTTCGAGCACAAGAAGGAAACTTCTGCTGGCAGCAGCACCCGTAGGACTGCTCACAAAACAGCGGAAAGGAGCAATATAGTCGTTTTCTACACCATTCTGCACTGCCCACCACTTGTTGCCATTCAGATAGTAAGCTTTCTTTGCATACGCAGCAGCATTGTCTATCTTCTCTGTAGTTCCAAAGAATTTCCAGTCGCTCGTTTCAATTCCCAGCTGTCCGGCATCATCCACTTTTGGAGAAACTGGAACTGCCACATTGTGCATCACTGGCAGTTTGTGTGTCTGTCCATCAGTAATTCTTACAAGGTATGGTTTGTTGGCAGAGAGACGCGTACCTTGAGGCACTTCACGGAACACAAAAGCCTTTTCTCCATCACTATGCACATTCTTTTTCACCAGCGTATAGGCACACATACCTTCAGGCAGATCCGTGGGATAGGGCAAATAGAGCGTACTCACCGCTTTGCCAGTAGTGACATTGAAAGTGCGGCTATAGCGTGCCGTTTGTGCAGTGAAAGCAAAAGGCACACGGTAAGGCAGACCATCTTTCACAAAGAATTGTTTACACTTTCCGTCCATGATAAAGTTCGAACCATCGCCACCTGTTTCATCATTGTTCTCATCTGTATTAAAGCGCTGATCAAACGTCGCAGTGGGCAGTGCTGAATCATTAAACTTTACCTCTGATGGCAGATAAACCAAAGTATTAACTGATGCAGAGACAAAATTTGGATAAGTATCTGCATCATAACCATTTTCGCGTGAAAACTTGTAAGCTGTGTTTGGCTCCCCCTTGAGGTGTACCGTTTGGATCGTACAGTCGCGAGTGTCAATATACAGTAATCCTGAAAAATAATCCCATTGGCCTATCATAGTATAAACTTCACCTCCGCGTCCATTGAAATACTTATCGTATGTACCCATCCTGATACCATAGACACGGCTTTTCAAAAAAGGATTTCCTGGAGTGATTCTGTAAACTCCTTCTGCTGGTGCTTTCAAATGACCAAATACAGCTTCTCCCGTTATACCCGTTGAATTGAAGACCTCTGTACCAATATATTGAAGTGAAGAGGGAATCATTTCGTTAGCATCGCCTTGAAGAGGGCAATTAGCAAAAGCCTGATCCTCAATGCGAGTTATGGTCGAAGGAAGTGGAGTAATATTAGTAAGTGAAGAACAATCAGCAAAAGCCCTCCAAGCAACAGTTTTTAAGCCTTCAGGTAATAGTATGTTAGTAAGTGAAGTGCAACTTTCGAAAGCGTACTGTCCAATCTCAATAAGACTCATTGGGAAGTTGACACTAGTCAAACTTACTGTTTTACCAAAAGCTCCTTCGCCTATTTTAGTTATTCCCTCTGGCAGATTTACTCGGGATAAATTTGAACAATTAACACAGATTTTCTTAGGAATTTCTGTTATTCCTCCTGCTTCTATTGTAAATTCTGTAATATTGCTCTCTGAAAACGCATAGTCGTATACCTTAGTAACAGTAGAGGGAATCGTGAAATGAGTAGAAGGAGGAAATTTTACTTTACAGAAAGCATAAGCATTTATTTCCTCTACTGTAGCAGGGATATTGAAAGAACTGATATTCGACAAATTGGCGTTATATAGAGCAAATGCAGGAAGTTTCTTTACGGAAGGACGAATAGTTAAGGAACTAATAATAGAATTACCTAAAAGAGATCTAATACCACTAAAACCCATACCTTCTGGCGCAATAAGGGCTGATGGTTCAGGACCATCTAATACGATATGAGAAAACTTCAAACTATTTTTACCAACAAATACTGAGTTATGATTTGAGTTATATCCATCCCATGCTGGCTGCCGTTGAGCTTTCATAATGAGGGTTCCACCAAACGGACAATTGGCAAAAGCATCTTCATAAATAGTTTTCATTGTCTCAGGAATAGTAAGGTCTCCTGTCAAAGAACAATTATAAAAAGCAAATTTCCCTATACTCTCTAATCCGCTTTGAAGGCGTAGTTGAGTAAGGTTGGAACACCCAGCGAATCCACAAAGTTCAATGGTTTTAAACTTTCCTGGTATAGTTAAAGAAGTAATACTTGTACAGCCCTGAAATGCGTATTCTCCAATTTTAGCTACCCCCTTGGTTGGCCCTTCTTCAAAGTTTATAGAAGCTAAACTAGTACAGTTATAAAAAGCGTTAGAACCAATCTCTGTTACTTCTGCTGGAATAGTTAGTGATGTTATAGGAGTGCCAGAAAAAGCACTATTTGAAATTTTTTTCAGATCATGTCCAAACGTAACGGAAGTTATACCTGTATCCTGAAAAGCACCTACTCCTAGCTTCTTTGCATTGGTAAGATTTATAGTAGAAGAAAGGTGTGAACAGTCTTCAAAAGCTCTATCTCCAACCCATATCGGAGCCATATTAACATTCGTAAGGTTTGTACAACCATAAAAAGCATAATCACCTATATTCTCTACACTAGGCATACTTACGGTAGTTAATCCAGTGCATCCTCTAAAAGCAGTATTAGAAATCCTCTTTACACTAAGGGGGATATTAACGTCTGTGATTAGGGAATATCCGTTAAAACCTCCGATGAGTGACCCGACATCTGTTACAGAACGATGCAGTCCATTTCCGTCTATCACTTCCCCAGGAAAATTCAACACTCCACTACAAGTGGAGGCTGGTTCTGCAATGCCTATAATGCTTGCAGTGCCATCACTACTTCCCTGGCATTTCCATACTCTTCCGTTGGCTGTATAATTAAATGATGATATTGCGTGCACACTAATCGTTAGCAGCGCCAACAGCAACGTTAAAAATAAATGTTTTGTTTTGTTCATTCTTTCTGATTTTTAATAAAATAATATTTGGATAATTTGATTTTGTTCAAAAAAGTAGTAATGGGATAAGGGGATAGCACAACTTTCCTTTATCCTAAAATGAGATTAGGAAAATTCGCATTATTTAATATAATATTCTCTGAATTATGTAAAAATTGAATATACTATAAGTTCTAATGAAAGGCAATACAGATATTATTGTTTAAAGGTATAGATTCTCAAATTTCGCTTAATCCACCCCCTAATATTCTGTATTTCAATCTATAAGTTAGGATAACATTAATTTATTTCGGGCGCAAAACTATATATATATATATATATATATATATAGCCAAATGTTTTTTCTAAAAAAATCATAACAAAACAAAACCACCTCCATTTTTTAACAATTCGGCAACAAAACAAACATTACTCCATCGCATATTAGGGTACAAAACAATACTATCTCTCCGTCTGATACTAAAATTTGAAAACAAACCTCTCCCAATATATTCTTTGATCCGTGCAAATTAGCCCTCCTTCCCAGAGTCTTATTGCAGAAAAGCTTCACAAGAAATCTTTTCCATTCTTAGAAAAGAAATGCAAATGCAGTAAGGCATAACCGAGAATATCCTTATTGCGTCAGTCCACGCCCTTATTGTATCCATATCTCACTGCCATATTGCGCGCTCATCCACCGTCCCCGGCAGGGACACACCACGCGTAACCGCGGGTGATGCCCGAAGGGTGAACCCGTGGAGAGAGAAGCCCTCCCATCCTCCGACACCGGCGGTGTCGAACAACATCCACACTTGTTACTCTCCCTCAACGCTTGCAGTGCGACGCTTCCTGCGTCGGATAGTAGTACTGTCTCTTGTCCACGGGTTCTCCCTCGCTCCGCTCGGGCATCACCCGCGGTTAAGCATGGTGCGCCTCCGCCGGAGGCGTGAGATACTCTGCTACGGGCGCAGTGGCGTGAGACACGCTGCTCTGCTGCGACTCTGTGTGGCAATCATAGCGTGTGAAGTTGTCCACAGATTATACACGATATGCAGGGCGGAATTCTTCTGCGTACGCACCCTCTGTCCCCGGCGGAGACACACCATGCGTAACCGCGGGTGAGGATGCAGCGCAGAGCATAGAGGACAAGTGGAAAAAAGCAGACTTCCTCCGTGCTCACCCACTGTCCCCGGCGGGGACACACCATGCGTAACCGCGGGTGATGCCCGAAGGGTGAACCCGTGGAGAGAGAAGCCCTCCCATCCTCCGACACCGGCGGTGTCGAACAACATCCACACTTGTTACTCTCCCTCAACGCTTGCAGTGCGACGCTTCCTGCGTCGGATAGTAGTACTGTCTCTTGTCCACGGGTTCTCCCTCGCTCCGCTCGGGCATCACCCGCGGTTAAGCATGGTGCGCCTCC
>NZ_CAUTBW010000067.1:0-10130 GCF_963536905.1 uncultured Alloprevotella sp.
ATGTACTTGAGGCCGAACGCGATGCACTTGATGCCCAAATGGAACTGCTTGAAACACGCCAACAGCAGCTTTCCTGTGTCGTAGACCTATATAGAAGTCTCGGAGAATAAGGTTCATCAGGCATAAAAGCAAATGATTTTTTGGAATGATTTATTCGCAATCACTATATTTTTTAGAGGCAAACATATTTGTACGTTGTCAAACAAAAGTGCACAACTGTAAATGTAGTTATTTATGCTGTAATATCATTCTTTTATTCTCAGAAATTCTTTTGTTGATTGAATTTTGCTTTATTGTTTCTCTTATCCTTTTAATTTTCTCCCCTTGGCCTAAATATACCTCTCTTGGTGTAAGATTATCCAACGATTCATGAAATCTGCTCTCATTATAGTATTTCACCCACCCATCAATGGCCTTTTCTAATTCAGAGGGACAGAAATGATGATTTAGTTTTATCACATTCTTCATTGATCGATGATATCGTTCTATCTTTCCTTGCGTCTGCGGATGGAATGGTTTGCCATGGATATGCTTGATATTATATTCCTTACAGAGATATTGTTTGAGAGAGGAAGCAATATAGCATGGTCCATTATCTGATAACAGGCAAGGAGGATTATGAAGTGCAACTCCTGCCTTTTCTATCGCTTTATCTATAGTTCTGGATACATCTTCAGAAGTCATACTCGAACATAACTCCCAATGGATAATATACCTGCTGTAGTCATCAATTACCGTAGAGAGATAATACCAGCCCCAATCCTTGACTTTGAAATAGGTAAAATCGGTCTGCCACATCTCATTAGCGAATTTAGTCTTATGATGGAACTCATCGGCTGCAAGGACGAAATCATGCTCCATACGTTCCAATAGACCTCTTTCATGCAGAATACGATAAAAGCTTGACTCAGAAACGAATATCTGACTCTCTTCCAATAAAAGGACGGACAACTCCATGGGAGTGAGCTCAGGATGCTCTATTATTTCTCAAACACAGAAAGACCGCAGAAGCACGAGCCGCTGCGGTCTTTCGGATAAGTGGGAAGATAGATGTTAGAGGCGCACCTTAGCAATCAGTTTGCGAAGTTGGCCTTGCCCAATGATAGGCGCATGAGCGTCTTCTGGATAAACGAGGCAGAACTCGCCAGGTTGCACCTGAAAGTAGGTTTCTGCCGGAGCCGAATAGAGAGCAAAGTCTTCTGCCTCATTGAAAGGCGCATCGCTTTGTCCGAGTGCTCTGAGTGGACTGATACCAATTTCTTCCACACCGCTTAGAGGGAAGTGGACGTCCATATAAGCCCGATGCACTTCCAGCTTCTGCTCTTCGCGCGTCTTGAGTGTGGCATCGCTAACATTTATGAAGAGGTCGCTGCCTTGCAGTTCGATGCGCCCCGTCTCCACCTTTGAGAGGTCGTGGGAGCGTACATAGTCGAAGAGCTTTTTCAGTAGCGGATGCAATGCGTAGTAGCGTTCCGCGTCGAATACAGTGGATAAAATCATAATGATAAAAGAAAAGATGGGGATTCCGAAAGTCCCTCCATCTCCCCCATTAGGAGAAATGCGCAGCGTGTCCTAAAAAATGGCAACGAAGCAACTCTGAAGTGTGGAAGCGATGGAGCGACTTTTCGCTTTATTATTTCTGTTCGCGATTACTCAACTCTTCCAGCATCTTCCAGCAGTTGAAGAGACCACGGGGAACGTGGAAGCAGCCTTTCCACTTACCGCCCTTGAGCGGCAGCAGAACTTCACCACGGCGATTCAAATAGCCGTACCATTCAGGATAGTCGGGGTCGGCAAAATGCTTCCATGTGTAGTCGTGCACGCGCTCGAACCATTCGAGACACTTCGGGTTGCCTGTGAGCTGATAACCTTTGAGCATGGAGATGAGCGTTTCGATATGTACCCACCATAGTTTTTGGTCGAACTCCAACTCATGGCGCGGTTTGCCCAAACGATCCATAAAATAGAAGATACCGCCGTACTGCTCGTCCCAACCATATTCCACTTCGGCAAGACTGATTTCAACGGCTTTTTCTATGAGGTCGGGACGGTTCAGACGCTTCCCTAAGTCCATAATAAACCACGTTGATTCGATGGCATGGCCGGGATTGAGTTTGCGCCCATCGAAACTATCAACAAGTTCTCCATCCTTTCCCAAAGCCTCAACCACCAAGCCGAGTTCTGGACGATAGAAAACATCGAGCACTTCGTGCAGGCAGGTATCAATGGTCTGATGCAGGAACTCGGGTTCTAACAAAGGCTCAATCTCCAGTGCAACATTACAAAGGATCATGGGGAGATCGAACGTCTTTAAGCCACGTGAGCCAGGAACGGCCTTGTTCCAACGAGCTTTAGGATTGTCCACGCGTGAGAGGACGATGTCGAAAGTTTTGCGCGCAATCTCCTCATACTCTTTATTGCCCGTTGCGATGGCCAACTGACCAAAAGCGATGACAGCAAAGGTGTAGGAGAAAATGTTGTAAGGCTCTACGAGTGGTTGCCCCTCGCGATCGAGGGCGAAATACCAGTTCAAGTGACCATCATGGCCGTATTTCTTCAGAAATTCCGCTCCCTGAACAGCGCAGTCCAACCATTCTTGCTTATGTTCTACTTCGTTATAGAGCTTGGCAAACATCCACACCTCGCGGCCTTGCAGCCAGATGAATTTGTCCGTATCGTAAACTGAACCATCGCGGTCGAGACAAGTGAAATAACCTCCAAACTCATGGTCTTGTGACTTGTCGAGCCAAAAAGGAACGACCTTATCGAGCAGTTCACTCTTATACTGCTCCGCCAATGCTTTGAAATTTATCATATCTAAATTTGTTTGAAAGTCCGCCTTATCGTTTCCACAAGAGAAGCCCTTTTCCTTTTGGCAAGAAAGGGAGCAGCGACGAACTTTTATACTGTATTATATATTAGCTTCCGCCCACGTGATTTTTTCTTGAACCAACTTGGCTGGGCGATATTGTTTTTGGCCTTTAGGCTGAATAAGTACATCTTTATCTATCTCGATCTCTTTGGGCCACCCCTTCCAGAAATACTCGAAATAGCTCTGCTCGGAAAGACGCATATTCTTAATGTCAAGTTGGTTAGAGGCTTTATCCGCTTGATCAGACAATTTTTCAGTACCAACAGAAGAAGCTATATCTGTAATAAGTGAAGCAAGTCCCTCACCTGGCATAGTGGCCGTTCCTTCATAGAGAACAAAATAGCCACCAAACTCATCATCTTCGTCCGCAGCAATAGTGTCGGCCGTGACCGTAGCCTCGGAACTAAATCCGTCCACCTCTTCTGCATCACGAGGCACTTGTCGCTTTCCAAAGCTAAAGGAACTACCATGATGCTTGAAAAGAGATTCCATTTCTGGAAGAAATCCGCGCACCGATTCCTCGTCGCTCACTGCTACTTTCAAGAGACTTTCGATAGCTTTCTTATTTAGTAGCTTAGCCACTTCGGGATGCTTCTCAAAGAGCATAGAGCCCACTTTTTGAGGCAAGTCCTTGCAGCGTTGAGCCACATCCTTCCAGTTTTCAAGCTTCTGAACTTCACCAAACTCATTCAGTTTGAAATTCAGCTTCAAGCCTTTCAGTTTTTCAAATATAAAATCCTGCAACTGTGCCTTAAAATCGACCGAAGAGGAGTCGGGCTTGTTGAAATCAAGCAAGGTATATTCCACCGTGTACCCATTCTTTGTAGAGTCGGTCACCACCAATTGGAAATCGCGCCAATAGTGTACCGTATTGACAGTATCATTCTTTTCATTCACACGAAACTCGTTATGAACATAAGTATATTTGATACTATCGTGTTTAGCAAAATAAGCCACAACGTCCACAGTGGAATCTGCGGTCGCCTCCTGCGCATAAGTGGTCAAGGACAAGAGAGCGAACAAAGTAAAGAAAACTTTTTTCATTATCAAGAATATTTTAAGATTTTACGGATTTATCTAATGTTTTCCAAGTCAAGCCCGCCAGCGTATTGGCTTCGGGGAAGAGAAAACTTAGGATATAAGCCACCAACACCGAAACACCCATCGACACAAAGCCGAAGAGCAAGAAATTGACGGAGGTGAGGAAATTCATGTAGAACACGGCAGCCGTTCCGCATAGGAAACCGATGAGCGCAGCACGAGCACCAATGCGCGAGAAGAAGATACCCATGAGGAAAAGGCCTCCAATGCCACCGCTTAGTAGGCCAAGGATGGTGTTGAAGTAGTCGAGCAACGATTGGATATTTACCGTAGCCATCAAGATGGCAATGAGCATACCCACCACCCCTGTGACCACACCGGCCACACGAGCCACACGCAACGTACCCAAGGAACTGAGCGAGGGATAGAGTTTCTTGTAGAGGTCGATAGTGAAAGCCGTTGACACGGAGTTGATATTGGAGGCTATCGTACTCATCGTAGCAGCAAAGACAGCAGCAATGAGCAATCCGGCAAGACCAGCGGGCAACTGGCTCATCATAAAGAACGGGAAGATAGCGTCAGTTTTAGCCATCGTCATGTCCATGGCCGCTGGGTGGGTCTTAAAGAACGTGTAGAGGCCTGTACCGATGGTGAAGAAAGCGATGGTGACAAACACACTCATCAAGCCGTTTGTCAAGATACCGCGGGCTGCACTGCGCTCGTCCTTCGTTGTGAGATAGCGCTGAATAACGGTTTGGTCGCTGGTATAAGAAATCAGATTGTTGGCCAAACCGCCTAAGATAACCACCCAGAAACAAGCGTTGCGATAGTCGAAAGACCAATCGAAAAGGCGGAACTTATCATTGTCCCAAGCCAAGCGGAAGAAATCATCTGCGCCCTGTCCCGTGTTCACAATGAGATAGCCAGCGGCCAAGAATGCGCCGCCCACAAGGATAATGCCTTGAATTACATCGCCCCACACAACGGCTTCCACACCGCCCATCGTGCAATACACAATAGTGATAGCGGCCATGAGGACAATGCAAATGTAGATGTTGATACCAGTAACGGCAGTCATAGCCAAGCTCGGTAAGAACAAAACCAACGCTGTGCGAGCCACCATAAAGACGATGAACAAGAGACTGGCCATGAGGCGCGTTGTGTAGTTGAAGCGTCGCTCCAGATACTCGTAAGCCGTTGTCACATTTAGGCGGCGGAAGAATGGGAGGAAATATTTGATAACGGGGAAACTGATGAGCAGAATACAAATCTGCATCGGATAGTAGGTCCAATCAGTGGCGTAGGCCTTGGCTGGGATACTCATATAGGTGATCGCCGATAGCATGGTGGCAAAGATACTGATACCGGCTGCCCACCAAGGGATGCGGCCACCGCCCTTGAAGAAGTCCTCGCCGCCCTTTTGGCGACGCATGAAATAGAAGCCCAAAGCGATCATCGCAACAAGATAGGCGATGAGTACGCCCCAGTTAAGCCAACCGAAGCGAGCTGTATAGGTCATCGTGACGGCGGTAACATCCGCGCTGCGTATGCCCGGCTTCGATTCGCCGTCTACAACAATCCAATGCTGCTGCCCATTGCCGTCGCGGAAAGGCACAACGGCTGCTCCAGCCCGCGCGATGCGGGGATTCTGAAAGACACGTGCCCAGGAATCGGTGATAGTTTGATACACCAATAACTGGTCGTTGAACTGATACCATGCTGCGGGATGAAGCATATACTGGGTTTGCGCCTCTTTCAGAGCTGCACTCGGATGTTCCGCTAACTGCTTACCACGCTGAATGGCTTGTTGGAAGATTTCTCTATTGACGCCGCCAAAGAAGAGAATGTGTCCGCTACCACTCACCACGGCTTGTGCACCAACAAGGGCTTGCGGACTGCTAACTCCCTCGGGCAGGATGCGCGAAGTGGGTTGCCAAACGTTTTTCTTGGGATTATAGGCCAGACCATTATCGGCAATGAGATTAGTAGTAGGGTCGAAACCGCCAAAGACATAGAAAAGAGGACCAAGTGCTCCATTCTGAACAGCACCACAGGACTGCACACGCCCAGCTCCTGGCAGATTGGGCAGTTCTTCCCAGCCCTGACTGGTATGCCCCATCGACAGACGGAAAGCTTTATTGGAAGGACGACCATTCGTTTGACCGCCAGCCACATAGATATACCCATCGCCGAATGCGCCCGCCATTTGGTCGAGACCTATAGGCAGAGCAGGTAAAGTCTTTATGGAAAGTTTCCCCTTCTGCATCTGAAGCAGAAAGACTCTTTTCTCACTAACTTTTCCGTCCTGTGTGCCGCCGATGCAAACCACACCTTCGGGCGTGGAGATACTCACACCATAGGCCAATGGCTTAGGTAAGCGGCCAACATTCACCCACTGCTTTCCAGTCAAAGGAGCAGCCAAGGCCAGCACAGTATCGTAGTATTTCTTAGCTCCTCCCAAAGCTGCGGGAACTTCTGGGAAATTACAGCCACCAGCCACTAACAGATATTTGTCACTGACACCCGCGAAATGGCCAGAAAGGCCTTCGGTGGGCGTATTAAAGAGAGGTTGCACCGCCTCAAAGCGGACGTCGTTGAATTGCTTTTCTTCCTTCTGTTGAGCCAGCAGGGTCAACGGCAGAATAAGGAGGAGGATAAGTAATCGGTATCGTTTCATAATGATGATAAAAGAAAAAGAGGGCTTCCTGTCTGAAACAGGAAGTCCCCTTATGGGGAAGATGAAGGGGACTTTCTAATTATTTATTACAATGCTCAAAGAAATTGATGGCTTCAAGTTCTTTCTTCAATTGCAGTTCTTCCTCGTCCGTAACATTTTGGAAAGGTGTGCGGTTCTTACCGAGATCCAAGCCAATGAGCTTCATAATGCGCTTTCCACCTACTATATTGCCGCGGAAATGGCAGATAATATCGATGACATCTTGGGCGTAGTTCTGCAACTCACGTGCTTTTTCGAGATTACCCTCTTCCCACGCTTTCTGGATGCCTACGAGGCAACGGCCGTTATAGTTAGTTGTGCCGCCAATGCCGCCTTGCGCGCCGCCCATAGCCAGACAGGGCAGAATGGTTTCGTCCTGACCGTGGAGCATATCGTACTTGTTGTCTTTATAGCGCAAGCAACGATTGTATTCGTACATACTTTCAAACGTGTACTTGATACCTGCAAAATTGGGAATACGGCCGCTTTCGTCAATGGCTTTCAGAAAATCGTACATCGAAAGGAAACAACCGTTGAAAGCGGGAATGTGATAGAAGAAGAAAGGCAGATTGGGCGCACCAGCTGCAATCTCTTCGCAATATTTCACTAACTCTTCAATCCGTCCGATACGGGGGAACGGAGTTGCCATAGCTCCAATGCCCCACGCCCCTATCTTTTGTGCGTGTTCGGCCAAGCGACGGCTACTCTTAACCATAGTTGAGCCTACATGGACAATGACTTTGAAATCAGCAGGAACGGCCTTTACCCAAGCTTCAGCCAGCTGCATACGCTCTTCTTCGGTCAGCATATAGCCTTCGCCCGAAGAACCATTGATAAAAACGCCTTTCAGTCCATTGCGCGCTAAGAGAGCTGCATATTGGGGGATGATGTCATAGTTTACTTCACCATTAGGCAAGAACGGAGTAAAGGGAGCATCTATAAGCCCCTTGATTTTTTCGAATTTCATAAAGGTGTTAATTTCTTATGTGCTCACAAAATTACGGATATTTTATAAAAAGACGATTTCTATAAGAGTGTTTTTCCCGTTTTCCGTATAATCTGTTGACTTTATCCTATTTCACTCAGATGCTTCGATAGGTTTTCTTATTTTTGCACTTTCAATCCTAATTTTGTTTTACCAATGACTAAAAATTCTATTAGCGGTCACCTGTCTATCCTTGCAGTCAATGTCATCTTCGGACTGACTGTGCCGTTCATGAAAGTTCTTAGCGACGGATGGTTAGAACCTGTCAGTTTGTTGGCCGTTCGCGCTTTCTTCGCCATGCTGATTTTCTGGCTGATTTCTTTCTTCGTTCGGAAAGAGAAAGTGTCAGGACGCGAACTTTGGACTATCCTTATCGGAGCGCAATTGGGTTTTGTACTTTCGCAATACTTCACTGTTCTGAGTCTCAACTATACCAGTGCTGTCTATACAGCTATAGCCTTGGCCTGCACCCCTATTATTTCACTCTTGCTGGGGGCTATCTTTCAGCACGAACGTATTACGACACAGAAACTCATTGGCGTGGTGCTCGCACTGGGCGGCGCCCTGCTGATGATACTCAAAGGCCAGTCGGCCACTGCTGGAGCGAACGATGTGCTCGGCATTTGCTTAGCACTACTTGGCGGTCTGTCCATCGCTATCTACTACATTATTATGGGTGGCATATCGGAGCGTTATTCTGCCACGACACAAATGAAATGGACATTCCTCTTCTCAGGCATCGCCCTTTTCCCCATCGGTCTCTATCAGTTTCCGTCGCAGGCCATGTACGTTGGCTCACCAAGCACAAGCGTCATCGGTGTCCTCGCCTTTGTCATTCTCTTCTCCACCGTCCTTGCATTCTTCCTCCTGCCTTTCGGAATGAAGAGCCTCCCCGCCACCACCGTCAGCATCTACATGAATCTCCAACCCGTCGTTGCTGCCACGGCCGCTATCTTTATGAAGCAGGATTATTTTTCCCTCGACAAGCCCATTTCCGCTCTCCTCGTCATCCTTGGAGCGTATCTCGTTACAAGGGGTCCCCAAAAACCAAAAACTTAATCACTTTTGAAATACAATTACGCATTATATTCAACAAAAGATGTATATTTGCCCATATAATAATGTTCACTATGGAGAATTATAAAACAAATAAGCGTGAATATGTAAAGCCAGTAGGCGAAATCATCTATCTTGCTGCGGGACTATTGCAAAAGCTCAGTGGAAATGCTGGCAGTGTCGGAGCTGGCGAAGGTGCTGGTGACACGAGAAAAGAATGGCTTAAAGAAGAAAACGAACATTCATGGGGAGACTAAGCAAAGCAACGACTATAAGCGACAGGACTTATCAGTAATAGATATTTATCAGAGTAAGTAAATCCAGTTACTCTGATTAGGTCCCTTTCTTTTCCGTACAAAAAAAACGGCACTACAGAAAAGTTCTGCAATGCCGTATCTCATGTAATATCTTTCTTCATCCAAGATATTTGGTCAAAATTTTAATATTATCTGCCTCACGCAGACGACGAAGTGCACGTTCCTTAATCTGACGAACACGCTCTCTTGTTAGGTTGAGAGAATTAGCAACTTCTTCCGCAGTCATTTCAGTGCGACCAATACCAAAAAGCATCTTCAAAACTTGACGCTCTCTATCATTCAATATCAGCATCGCTGAATCCAAATCGGCAGAAAGAGATTCTTTTTCCATCTGATTGTCCGTTCCAGGTGCACTCTCATCTGTCATAATGTCAATCAGCGAATTAGAATCATCATCTTGGAAAGGAGCATCCACGGAAACTTTCTTACCATTAGTACCCATTGCTTCACGAACTTTATCAACATCCGTGTCCAAAATGTCAGCTAATTCTTGTACAGAAGGACGACGTTCAAACTGCTGCTCAAAACTTACAATAGCTTTCGTCAGCTTGCTCTGAAATCCTACCTGATTTAACGGCATTCGCACAATACGACTCTGCTCAGAAATAGCCTGCAGAATACTTTGGCGAATCCACCATACAGCATAACTGATAAACTTGAAGCCTCGAGTCTCATCAAACTTCTGTGCCGCCCTAATCAAACCTAAGTTACCTTCGTCAATCAAATCGTTCAGTGCAAGCCCCTGATTTTGGTACTGCTTTGCAACACTGACAACAAAACGCAAATTTGCACGAGTTAATTTCTCTAATGCTTCGCGATCACCTTTGTGAATGCGCTGTGCCAGTTCTACCTCTTCATCAGTGGAAATAAGCTCCTCACGGCCGATTTCAACCAAATACTTGTCCAAAGCCGCACTCTGGCGGTTCGTAATACTTTTATTTATTTTTAATTGACGCATAGTCACTTACTAAAACTTTGCAAAGTTAAGTACTTCCAATGAAGTTTGCCACTATTTTAAGCATTTTTGAGATATTTCTCTAGTCACACTTGTAGGCAAAAAAGAGGCTTCTACAGAATAAACTGATAGAAGTCTCTTATTTGAAAAAAGGCGGCGACCTACTCTCCCGTCTTGTGGACAGTACC
>NZ_CAUTBW010000068.1:0-9578 GCF_963536905.1 uncultured Alloprevotella sp.
CTTGTCAAACTCCAAAGCAGATGTTGTTGATGGCATAGAAGCCATTACAGGAATTCGCCCAGCCTTTGAGGAAGTAGACTGCACTAATATGCCAGCTCTTGAGGCTGTATTCCAAAAATATGTTCCCATTGAAGGTATCATCCACTTTGCAGCTAGTAAAGCTGTAGGAGAAAGCGTTCAGAAACCATTGAAATATTATCGCAACAATACGGTCAGTACTATTAATCTGCTCGAGTTGATGCCGAAATATAATGTAAAAGGCTTCATTTTCTCTAGTAGCTGTACTGTTTATGGTCAACCAGATGAGGACAATCTACCAGTGAAAGAAACTACACCACGTAAAGATGCAGAAAGTCCATATGGTAATACAAAGAAAATAGATGAAGATATTATTACGGATTTTTGCAAGAGTGGAGCTCCTATTCACGCAACTCTTCTCCGCTATTTCAACCCAATTGGTGCTCATCCTTCTTGTCTGATTGGTGAGATGCCCAATGGTGTACCAGCTAATCTAATTCCTTACCTCACTCAAACAGCCATGGGTATTCGAGAATGTCTTTCAGTCTTTGGAGATGACTATAATACGCCAGATGGTAGCTGTTTACGCGACTATATCTATGTCGTTGACTTAGCTAAAGCGCATGTTGCTGCAATGGAAAGAATTCTAGAAAATAAAAGTGAGCAAGCTGTTGAGATTTTCAATGTAGGAACTGGTAATGGCGTTAGTGTCCTTGAACTTATCAAAACTTTTGAGAAATGCACTGGTGTAAAATTGAATTATAAGATTGCAGAGCGCCGCGCTGGTGATATTGAAAAAGTATGGGGAAATGTTGATAAAGCCAATAATGTCTTAGGCTGGCATGCCGTACACACACTTGACGAAGCTCTTCTTAGTGCTTGGAACTGGCAAAAGAAACTCCGCGAGCGTGGAATCATGTAACATAACGTACTTTAATAGCTACGTTTTTCTATAAATCAATACGAATTCAACGAACTTTTATTTTATAGTATTAGTTCGTTGAATTTGTAATAATTCTCAAAATACATTGAATAAATGACTACACCATACTACTTACTTGACGAGAGTAAGCTAAGGAAAAACCTTCAACTCATTCAAGATACTGCAGAAAGAGCAGGAGTAGAGTTTATCTTAGCTTTCAAAGCTTTTGCTCTATGGCGTACATTCCCTATTTTTCGAGAATACATTAGACACACAACGGCTTCTTCACCTTTTGAGGCTTGTTTAGGCTTTAAAGAATTTGGAGCGGCTTGCCATACTTATTCCCCAGCCTATGAAGAAAATACCTTTGATGAGATCCTTGAATACTCTAGTCATGTAACCTTTAATTCACTCACACAATTTGAGCGTTTTTACTCACGCGCAAAAGACAAAGTGAGCTGTGGTGTACGAATCAATCCTGAATATAGCGAAATAGACACTGAATTATACAATCCGTGTGCACCAGGCAGTCGTTTTGGTATTTTGGCTCATCAACTTCCTAAAGTCTTACCTGAAGGAATCGAAGGATTCCATTGTCATTGTCATTGTGAAAGTGATAGCTATGCATTAGAACATAGCCTACAACATATAGAAGAAAAATTTGGTAGTTGGCTCAAAGATATAAAGTGGTTAAACCTCGGGGGAGGCCATCTGCTTACTCGTAAAGATTATGATGTAGAACATCTTATATCTATACTTAGAGCTTTCAAAAAAAAGCATCCCAATTTACAGCTTATTCTTGAACCAGGAAGTGCCTTTGCTTGGCAAATAGGAACTCTTGTAGCTCAAGTTGTTGATATTGTTGAAAACCATCAGATAAAGACAGCTATTCTAAACGTAAGTTTTACATGTCACATGCCCGATTGTCTTGAAATGCCTTATTGGCCAAATATTCAAGGTGCAGAAACCCTCATAGGCGAAAATGCAAAAGGATATGAGACAGAAGAACGTGTATATCGCTTAGGTGGTAATAGCTGTTTAAGCGGAGACTTCTTAGGATATTGGCGCTTTGCAAAACCGCTACATGTTGGTGATGAGATTATTTTCGAAGATATGATTCATTACACAACAGTTAAGACCAATATGTTTAATGGTATTGCTCACCCAGCAATAATTCTAGAGCACGTCAATGGAGAACGCGAAGTGCTAAGAGAATATACTTACGAGGATTATAAAAATAGAATGGACTAATAAATTTATATACTTATGTCAAACAATCGACAATTACCGGAGAATGCCTTTCGCGAACTAAAGAACGGTGAAGAATACAAGCCTCTCATGTCCCCCGAAGGCCAATTCCGTGAAGTAACACCTTGGTCGCTAACTTGGGGGATCATCATGGCTATAATTTTCTCAGCAGCAACTGCTTACCTAGGTCTAAAAGTTGGTCAGGTTTTTGAAGCCGCTATTCCTATAACTATTATAGCAGTAGGAGTTGCAGGCGCGACACATAGGAAAGATCCTCTTGGAGAAAACGTTATCATACAGAGCATTGGTGCTTGTTCTGGAATGATTGTAGCCGGAGCAATTTTTACACTACCTGCTCTATACATTCTTCAAGCTAAATATCCTGAAATGACCATCAATTTCTTCGAGATTTTTATAGCATCCGTCTTAGGGGGTATATTAGGAATTTTATTTCTAATACCATTTCGCAAATACTTTGTAAAGGATATGCACGGAAAATATCCTTTCCCAGAAGCTACAGCTTCCACCCAAGTTCTTATCAGTGGAGAAGGGGAAGGTAGCAGTGCTAAGCCCTTGTTCGTTGCTGGTATAATTGGCGGTTTATACGACTTTATTGCAAGTGGGAATATAGGTGTAATGGTAGATATGGTAAGTAGTCGAGTTTTAGGTGTTGGGGAAGTTTTGGCACAAAAAGCTAAACTTGTATTTCAAGTTAATACAGGTGCTGCACTTTTAGGTATGGGCTATATTGTAGGCTTAAAATATGCAGCAATTATATGTGCAGGCTCCATTCTAACTTGGTGGATTATAGTCCCTGGAATAGCTTTGATATGGCCTGATATGAATGTCTCGCTCGATGCGTCTAAAACCATCCTTGCAAGCGCTGCAGATCCTCAAGAAATATACAATTATGCAAAGAGTCTTGGTATCGGAGCTATAGCCATGGCCGGTGTTATAGGCATAGCTAAGAGCTGGAGCGTCATCAAAAGTTCTTTTGGACTTATTGGAAAAGTATTCAAAGGCAGCAATAATAACGAAGCATCCCTTCCACGCACACAGCAAGATCTCAGCATGAAGATTATTGCTATCGGCACATTAGTAACACTCATTATAACCTTTGTTTTTTTCCTCTTAGGAGTAATGAATGGTAATCTGTTATTTGCTATTGTTGGTATTCTCATTGTTGCTATCATTGCGTTCCTATTCACTACTGTTGCAGCAAATGCTATTGCTATCGTTGGTTCTAATCCAGTAAGTGGTATGACGCTAATGACACTAATTCTTGCCTGCGTCATTATGGCTGCAGTTGGACTAAAGGGCGTAAGTGGTATGACAGCCGCTCTTATCATGGGTGGCGTAGTCTGCACTGCACTTTCAACTGCAGGTAGTTTTATCACCGATCTTAAAATTGGATACTGGCTTGGTTCTACTCCTAAGAAACAAGAAACATTCAAGTTCATCGGAGTCCTTGTAAGTGCAGCTACGGTAGGAGGTGTCATCATGATTTTAAACAAAGTGTATGGTTTTAGCAATCCCAATACAATGGCAGCTCCACAAGCTCGTGCAATGGCTGCAGTTATAGAGCCTATAATGAACGGCGGACAAGCCCCATGGTTACTTTATGGTATTGGTGCGGCTATTGCTCTTTTAGTTAATATCTGTGGAATCAGTGCATTAGCTTTTGCACTGGGAATGTTCATACCCTTGCAACTAAACCTTCCACTTCTTGCTGGTGGTTTAATACATTGGTATGTTAGTTCTCGCAGCAAAAAAGAAGTAGTTAATAAAGCTCGTGCAGATAAAGGAACACTCCTAGCCAGCGGTTTTATTGCTGGTGGTGCCTTAATGGGAGTTGTCAGTGCAGGACTACAGTTTGGAGGCTATAACTTTGCTGATAAAGCATGGTTGGCAAGCCCCTGGAGCACATTGACAGCTTGCGTATTATACGTCCTACTTATTATTTACCTAATAAAAGCTTCTTTATCTGACTAAATAAAAGTTCCCACATTAAAATTGAGTAGATAACTTTTCCAGAAATTATTATTAAAAAGAAGAATCAATGAAAAAGGTATTTTTAGCAGTTCTTGCAATGGTGCTTTCGCTACCTTCTATTGCATGCACAAGTTTTCTTGTAGGTAAGAAAGCTTCAACAGATGGTTCTGTCTTTATTTCCTATAATGCAGACGATTATGGAATGTATGGCCATTTAATCTATCTACCTCATGCCATTCATCCGCAAGGGACTATGAGAAAAATTATCGATGGCGATACAAATCACTACCTAGGCGAAATTCCTGAGGCAACAGAAACCTATAAAGTTAATGGATACATCAATGAGTTTCAGGTCTCTATCATGGAAAGCACTTGGGGAGGCCGTGAAGAATTGGTTGATTCAAAAGGTATTATTGACTATGTCAGCTTGATGCGTATTGCTTTACAACGCTCAAAAACAGCGCGTGAAGCCATCAACGTAATGACGACTCTTGTTGAGAAGTATGGCTATGCCAGCAGTGGGGAGTCTTTCTCCATTGCCGACAAAAATGAAATTTGGATTATGGAAATGATCGGCAAAGGTACAGGAGTAACAGGCGCCAACTGGGTGGCTGTGCGAATCCCCGACGATTGTATTGCTGCTCATGCAAACCAAAGCCGTATCCATAAGATCTCTCAGTATGCCAAAAAGGATGTGCTCTATTCTAAGGATCTTATTAGTTTTGCGCGTAAAAAAGGCTACTTTAGTGGAAAAGATAATGAATTTGATTTCGCCAATGCCTTTGCTCCTGCAGATTTTGGAGCCATGCGTTTTTGTGAAGCCCGCGTATGGAGTTTCTTCAATCGCTTTGTTAGTGGCATGGAGAAATATCTAGACTATGTTGATGGTCATCACATTGGCAATGCCGAACCTATGCCTCTTTACATGCGTCCAACTCGTTCCCTCTCTCGTCAAGATATAATGGACGGAATGCGTGACCATTATGAAGGTACACCTTTTGATGTAAATAAAGATATGGGACAAGGACCATGGGAGATGCCCTACCGCCCTACTCCTCTCCAATTTAAGTATGAGGGAAAAACTTACTTCAATGAGCGCCCCATTTCTACGCAACAAACTGCTGACACATATATTGCTCAGCTACGTTCTTATCTTCCAGATGCTATTGGTGGTATCCTTTGGTATGGAAGTGACGATCCCAATATGATAAGCTACACTCCTATTTATTGCCACAATACCATAGTGCCAGAATGCTTTAATGCTCCAGATGCTGACGGAGGAAATTTCTCGTGGAAATCTGCTTTCTGGGTTTGTAATTGGGTGAGCAATATGACTTACCCTCGCTACAATCAAGTATTTCCAGCAGTTCAACGAGTTCGTAATGAATTAGATAGTACGTGGATAGCCCAGCAACCGAGTGTGGAAGCTAAAGCCCAAGAGCTTTATAAGATGTCGCCAGATAAGGCTCAAGAGTTCCTAAACAGTTATAGTCTACAATGTGCAGCTACAATGTTGAAGGATTGGAAGAAACTTGGAGAATACATTATCGTGAAATACAATGATATGACTGTTAAACCCGAAAAAAGTGGAGAGTTTGAACGCACTTCTGATGGGCTTTGTGTACCTCCTAAGCGCACGGGATTTTCTGAAAGTTATAAGTCATCCCTTATAAAAGAAACGGGTAACAAGTATTTAGTCCCTTCAATACCCCAATAATTAGAAATGGAATATATCAAAACAAAAATCGAAGGTGTGTGGATTTGTGAGCCACACATCTTCGATGATGCTCGCGGCTATTTCATGGAAACGTGGCATGAAGAAGATTTCAATAAAAATATAGGCAAAAAAATTACATTCATTCAGGATAACCAATCAAAGTCCAGTAAAGGAGTTCTCCGTGGCTTGCATTATCAAAGAGGAGAATTCTCACAAGCAAAATTAGTTCGTGTGCTGCAAGGTGAAGTTCTAGATGTTGCAGTTGATCTTCGAAAAAACTCTCTCACTTTTGGGAAACATATAGCGGTAATTCTTAGCGAAGCAAATAACCGACAACTATTCATCCCTCGCGGCTTTGCTCACGGCTTTCAAGTATTGAGTGATGTGGCTATATTTACTTACAAAGTTGACAATACCTATGCCCCCCAGGCCGAATGTAGTATTTGCTATAATGATCCAGACTTGGCCATAGACTGGCCCATTACAACCCCTGAAGAAGTGTTACTTTCGGAAAAAGACTTAAACAAGGCAGTGTCCTTCAAAGAAGCAGTAGTATTTTAAGTATGAAGAATATTCGAAACTTTTGTATCATCGCCCATATTGACCATGGTAAAAGTACCTTGGCAGATCGTCTCTTAGAACGAACGCAGACCATAAAGGTAACAGAAGGGCAGATGCTCGATGATATGGATTTGGAACGTGAGCGCGGTATCACGATTAAGAGTCATGCCATCCAAATGGATTACACTCAAGATGGCCAGCACTATACATTAAACCTCATTGACACTCCGGGACACGTAGACTTCTCGTACGAGGTTTCTCGTAGTATCGCAGCCTGTGAGGGATGTTTACTCCTCGTCGATTCTACCCAGGGAGTTCAAGCACAGACTATATCAAATCTGTATATGGCTATAGAACATGACCTGGAGATTATTCCAGTTCTTTCAAAGTGCGACATGGTCAATTCGATGCCTGAGGAAGTAGAAGATGAAATCATTGAACTATTGGGTTGTAAGAGAGAGGAAATCATACGCGCGTCTGGAAAGACTGGTGAAGGTGTGGATAATATTCTGCGAGCCATTATAGAAAAAGTTCCAGCGCCTGTTGGAGAAGAGAACGCTCCTCTCCAAGCCATGATTTTTGACTCTGTTTTCAACCCGTTCCGTGGTATCATTGCCTACTATAAAATCATTAATGGCTCTCTACACTCTGGTGAAGAAGTAGTATTTGTCAATACGGGACAACGCTACATCGCAGATGAAATTGGAGTTCTTAAAATGGAACTTTCAGCTCGAAAGGAATTACATTGTGGCGATGTAGGTTATATCGTAAGTGGCATAAAAACGGCTACGGAAGTAAAAGTCGGTGATACAATCACATCTGTTGCAAAGCCTTGCGAAAAAGCCATTGCAGGCTTTGAGGAAGTAAAGCCGATGGTCTTTGCAGGTCTCTATCCTGTTGAAACTGAGGATTTCGAAAATCTTCGTACCAGCCTTGAGAAGTTGCAACTTAACGATGCCTCACTTACCTTCTCTCCCGAGTCTTCTGTTGCACTGGGCTTTGGCTTCCGTTGCGGCTTCTTAGGTCTACTTCACATGGACATTATTCAAGAGCGTCTTGATAGAGAGTTCAATATGAATGTGATTACGACTGTGCCCAACGTAAGCTACAATGTCTACGACAAACATCTCAATATGTTGGAGGTTCATAATCCCGCAGGAATGCCAGATGCCACTGACATCGACCACATTGAAGAACCTTATATTCGAGCAAGTATCATCACTAAAACAGATTATATAGGTTCTATTATGACCCTCTGCTTAAACAAACGTGGAGAACTTGTAAAACAAGAATATGTCTCAGGTGATCGTGTAGAAATACACTACGACATGCCTCTCGCAGAAATAGTTATTGACTTTTATGACAAACTCAAATCTATCTCTAAAGGGTATGCCTCTTTCGATTACCACCCCATAGAGTTCCGTCCTTCTCGTCTTGTCAAACTCGATATTCTACTCAATGGTGAACCTGTTGATGCCCTGTCTACACTTACTCACGTAGACAATGCAACAAACTTTGGTCGACGCATGTGCGAGAAATTGAAAGAACTTCTTCCACGCCAACAATTTGATATTGCGATACAGGCCGCTATCGGAGCAAAAATCATTGCGCGTGAAACTGTGAAGCAGCTAAGAAAAGACGTTACAGCAAAGTGCTATGGCGGTGATATAAGCCGTAAACGAAAATTGCTTGAAAAGCAGAAACGTGGTAAGAAACGTATGAAGCAAATCGGCAACGTAGAAGTGCCACAAAAAGCTTTCCTTGCTGTATTGAAATTAGACTAATACATATATAAAACAGCCATGTAACTAAATGATACATGGCTGTTTTACTAAAGAAAATTTTGATACTGTCCTATAAAAGTGTGTAAGCCCTAAAGTACTTATATTTGACAAAGCAAAATGAAGCTTACGACAGAATAAATATCTGAATTAATTTTCCAAATGACCTCCAGTGAGGTTGTTTTTTATGAGTTGCTTCGCGTGTTTTTGGAGAGTTTTTCCAAACAAAAGTACACTCTCTTTATTGAGAAACATAGAGGTGAACAAACCAATTGTTCCCGTCCTCAGCATTGGCGAGGCCATGGGTGGAGTTTCCAACTTCTCATCGCTGCACGCTCTCCAATACTTTTCAGACATCACCCAATAAGGGAATTTTCATATGCAATAAGGGTGTTTGCTGATAGCCTTATTGTATTCTTAAATACAATAAAGAGAAAAACATTCCCTCATGTATCAAAAACTCTCTAATAAAACACAATTTCACTCAGCTAGTTTCTATAAAATTATCTCATCCATACCTTCTAAAATTATGTTTTTACACGCTAGAATAAGAAAACACGTTATCCAATAAAACAATAAATCAAAGCAAAATAGCTTTTATTGAAAATGATAGATAAATATCATTAGAGTTCCCTATCAGTAGCGAAATGACGGCAAAAAATCAAAAAACCTAATAGAAATATCAAGAAGATATATTCCATTAGGTTATATATAAAATAAAGTGTATAAGCAACAGGTTCTTAATATCTCAAAATTTGTCCTGGCCGAATATGACTTGTTGCAGAAATATGATTTGCTTTACACAAAGCATCAAGCGAGATTTCTAATTTGCGAGCAATAGAAGTTAAGTTTTCTCCAGCAGCTACCTTGTGGTAGCGAGAAGGAGCAATTTCAGCCATATGTTCTGTCTGAGCAGTCATCTCTTTATTCTTTCTACTAGCAGTTGAGGCGACTCCAGTAAACATATTTGGATTATCACTCTTATGGAATACGAAATAGTCACCCGTCACATCTTGGTTAGGGAAATCAAACAGAAGTTCAGGATTGATAACAGCACCTAACAGACGGCATTCAAAATGAAGATGACTTCCAGTGGAGAGCCCTGTATTCCCCCCTAAACCTATAGGTTCTCCTGCTTTCACATAAGTATTAACAGAGACTAGATGCTTGGAGAGATGAGCATAGATTGTTTCCAATCCATTATTATGACGAATAACAATATATTTTCCATAACCTCCTCCCTCATAATCAACGATGCGTACGCGACCATCAAATGCAGATCGGATAGTATCGCCAACATAAACTTTTATATCGAGTCCTTTATGATAACGACGAAATG
>NZ_CAUTBW010000069.1:0-9223 GCF_963536905.1 uncultured Alloprevotella sp.
TCCAGTAATTTGCTAATAATGGTATAGATTTCAGGATTATTCGAGTTGTAAGTAAAACCTCCTGTATCTGTCATCATACCACAATAGAGCGCGGAAGCCCCCTGAGTTGTCATTGTTTCGTATCCTCCCAACTGATAGATTAGGCGAAAGACAAGTTCTGAAGTAGAACTCATCTCGGGATGAGAGATAATAGTTTGAGCACATGTCGTATCAGGAGACAAGTGATGGTCTATCATCAAACGCTCTGCCTTTGAATTAGCTACAACATCACCCATTTCCTGTAAACGATGCAACGAATTAAAGTCTAACATACAAATAAGATCTGTACCTTCTATCAAGTGGCGAGCAACGTCACGCTTATGGTCATAGAAAACCACCTTCTCCGAGTTAGGAAGCCAACGGAGAAAATCAGGGAAAGGGTTAGGCATTACAATAATAGCTGATTTTCCTAATCCTTGCAAATATTCGGCCCAACCCAGCGCAGCACCTAAAGCGTCGCCATCTGGTCCTCTATGCCCCATAATTACAATTTTACGCGCATTTTGAAGTGTGCGCATCAAAGAAAATAGAGTAGTATTATCTAAAAGAGGATTCATCAATAATTATTTTCTAAAAAAGTTTAGTTAAGTTGATACTAAAAAAATCATTTACAGGCACTTTAATGCAGCCACCTCACCAACAGGATCAAAAGACTTAAAGATGGCACTTCCAGCTACAAGGGCATCGGCTCCAGCTTCTTTCAACTGTTTTCCAGTCGTTCTATTGACCCCTCCATCCACTTCTATCAAAGCTTTTGAAGCCTTACGATCTATAAGTTCACGCAACTGACGTGTCTTTTGGAGGCTATTTTCTATAAATTTCTGTCCGCCAAAACCCGGATTCACACTCATAAGCATAACAAGATCCAAATCTTGAATAATATCCTCAAGCAAACAGACAGGTGTGTGCGGATTAAGAGTTACGCCTGCCATCATTCCTGCATCTTTGATTTGCTGAACCACACGATGAAGATGTACGCAAGCCTCATAATGCACATTCATTATCTTGGCACCTAAAGCGGCCACTTGACTCACAAATTTCTGTGGCTCTACAATCATCAGGTGCACATCCAATGGCTTCTTAGCTGCTTTAGCCATTGCTTCCATAACGGGAAAGCCAAAAGAGATATTGGGTACAAAAACGCCATCCATCACATCGAGATGAAACCAATCAGCTTCACTAGCATTTAGCATTTCTATGTCACGCTGCAGATTTCCAAAATCCGCAGACAGAAGGGAGGGAGATACGATCATATATCTAAATCTTTTAATGATTTTTCTGGGCCATCATCAGGTAATAGGATAGAGTTATTCTCTCTAAGCTTCTGAATATAGGCTAGTTCATTCAATGCAAAATCAGCATTTAACGGTTCATTCAACATTTTCTTATAAACGTTTTCAGCACTAGTCAAGTCGCCAAGTTCAACATGTACATAAGCCCAACGACGACGAAGAAAGTTCATAAAGCGCTCTTCTACGTCCGTCATTGGCTCTGCTCCATCAGTGTACTTCTCTCGGAGCTCTTTAATAAGAGTATTTATAACGTAAAGGGAGCGAAAATCGCGCGCATTTACTAATGTATTTACATAGGCGATACTAACACCTATATCTCTTATATGAAAAATGCCATCCAAATAATAATAAGCTTGATCATAGAGCTTCAACTCTGCATAAGAAGAACCCAAATAAAAGGCAGTTAAGAACAATGTGTTTTGGATTGCTTCATCTTTGGGAAGCTCATACGCCAACATCTTATTCCAAACGGGTGCCAGATACGCAATCACCTCATAATAACGTTCTTGACGAAAGCATTTCCTTCCCCAATAAACCTTCTGAGCAAAGTCATCCGTTTGCCACAATGCTAACATCTGCTGATCTTCCGTAAGCTCTTCTTGTTTGCCCGCAAAGATTTTATCAATTGCATCCTGCCGCATATAAGCCAGTTCTTTCAAGCGTTGCTCATTATCGCCCTTATCATAAGCCAAATAGAAACTAGAAGATTTTAATACTCCTGGCACTTCAAAAGCTCCAGCTTCTGCATTGACATCAGCAACAGCCGCCACTACATAAAGACATTCTTGAGTTTCCTTATCTGCTTTAAGAACAATCGTAGCTATACGCAGAGAGTCATTTCCTTTCGTCTGATATTTATACTTCACAAGCAGAGTAACAACATCTTTAACAAAAGAAGGCTTCCCTTCCTCTTCCTCAGCAATAAGAGAAGAAAGCACATTGAAAGTTTTAACTTGTTCAGCTGACGACAAAGTCTTAATACTATCTGATACTATAGTAATATCAATTATTGAAGGCTGATTTATTTGAAAAACAGTAGCTAAAAGAGAAGCAACACTTATAGGTAGTTTCGCCCCTGATCTATAATTAAACAATTCATTATCAGTCTTTTTTACTTTTCCTTCATTATTTAAGTGAAAAAGTTCAAGAGAGTCCAACAATGCATTTTCACGCGCATAGTTCAAATTATTTTTCTCTACGTCATAAGGCGAAGAAGAGGAACCTTCTTTTTCTA
Source organism: uncultured Alloprevotella sp. (assembly GCF_963536905.1). Classification (NCBI taxonomy): domain Bacteria; kingdom Pseudomonadati; phylum Bacteroidota; class Bacteroidia; order Bacteroidales; family Prevotellaceae; genus Alloprevotella; species uncultured Alloprevotella sp. Next base: position 2,566 of record NZ_CAUTBW010000069.1, read on the forward strand.
GAAGCAAAAACTCATTTGTAAAGATTCTTCGAACATCAAAAAATCCTTCCAAAAGAGTTAAAAAGGCATCTTTTGTCCGCAGAATATCATCAGTAAAAAAGAAAGGTGCAGAAATATGGACAATCATATTCTTTTTATCATCACTATAGGCATAATAAACTGTATGACAAAGAACTATAGTATTAACCCGATTACAAATAACTCGCAATAAATCTATTTTTTCAGCAGATACTTCTGCGATACCTTGAAAGAAAATAACCACCTCACCACTATGGGGAAAAATCCGCATATTATAATATCCATTTTGGAAATTAAAACGAAATTCTACGAGGTCATCCTTGCGTTTTTCTCGAGTGTACGTGCAACCGATCGATTTTAAGAGATTCTCAGCGTGTTTAGAATTATCCTCCTGAGAGCTTTTTCCGTTCTTTTTTGAGAAAAAGGCTCTAATTCTCTCTTTTGAGGAAAAAAATAGAATGACGGCTATCAACAAGACATCAACAACAACTGCTATAACATTTATAAAATCCATGTAGGTTACACCTCCTTAAACATTATACAAATGTACCATAAAAATATGGAATCCTTATAATCCAGCGGAAATTATTATTTTTGCGTTCCATAATCATATCAAAACAAAACTATGTCCGTACGCCAAATCCCCCTGGAAGATTTTTTTCGCAATAGTCCGCAAGCAGCGTTTCAATTATCCCCCGACGGGAAGCATCTCTCCTTCATGGCGCCCTATCAAGACCGAATGAATATTTTTGTTCGCAACTTGGACGAAGAAGAAGCCACGCAGCTGACCCACGAAACCGAGCGAAGCATTGATGGCTATTTTTGGGTGGACAATACGCGCATATTGTTTATGAAAGATGATGGGGGCGACGAGAACTACCACCTTTTCGGTGTAAATCTTGATGGTTCTGACCTCCGCTGTTATACTCCTTTCGACGGAGTACGTGTAAGAATCATTGATGACCTAGAAGATATTCCAGACCAAGTGCTTATTGGCATGAATAAGCGTAATCCCGAGGTTTTTGACCCGTATCGTCTTGATTTGAAAACTGGAGAACTAACACAACTAGCAGAGAATCCTGGAAATTGGCAGGGATGGATGACTGACCACAATGGAGTTCTTCGATCTGTAACGGCCATTGTGGACGGCGTAAATACTCAGATTCTCTACCGCGATCATGACAACGAAGATTTTCGTGCAGTACTGACAACGAGCTTCAAGGAAAGCGTTGATTTCATAATATTTACGCCTGACAATAAGTATGTGTACGCTGCAACAAATTTAGGGCGCGACAAATCTGTCTTGGTTCTCATGGATCCTGCTACGTGCGAGGAAATAGAAATGCTCTATGAAAACCCCATTTACGATATATCTTCTATCAGCTACTCCCGAAAGCGAAAGAAACTACTGGGCGTATTCTGTAGCGGCCACAAAGAGCCTGTACGCCATTACTTTGACGAGGAAGAAAAGAACTTAAAAGAAAAAATGCGGAGCTTCTTCCCTGGTCTCCACTGCGGTATGAGCGATTGCGATAAGGCTGAAGAGAAGTATCTACTTTATGTGGGTAGCGATCGCAATAAAGGGGCATATTACTACTACGACATTCACGAAGATCAGCCTCGAAAAATTGCAAGCCTTTCACCATGGCTCAACGAAGAAGAAATGGTTGAAATGGAAGCAATCAAATATACTACGCGTGATGGACTGGAACTCGAAGCTTATCTCAGTTTACCTAAAAGCTTCGATAAAAAGAATCCTACGCCTCATCCTGTTATCATCCATCCACATGGAGGTCCTTGGGCACGTGATTATTGGGGATTCGACTCTGTCGTTCAGTTTCTCTGTAATCGTGGTTATGCTGTTTTTAGCATGAACTTCCGTGGTTCAACAGGTTACGGACGCAAATTCCTAGAAGCCAGCTACAAAGAATGGGGACGCAAGATGCAGGACGACATCTCTGATGGTGTGGCTTACCTCATAAAAGAAGGTATTGCTGACCCCAAACGAGTAGCCATTTATGGTGCGTCGTATGGGGGCTATGCTGTTTTGGCCGGCCTCGCCTTTACGCCAGAGCTCTATTGCTGCGGTATAGACTATTGCGGTGTCTCAAACCTCTTCACCTTCATGAAGACTATCCCACCCTACTGGAAGCCAATGCTTGAAATGATGTATGAACAAGTGGGCAATCCCGAAACTGATCACGAATTGCTAGCTGCTGCTTCGCCGGCACTCCATGCCGACAAAATACGCGTACCACTCTTTATTGCTCAGGGGGCTAACGATCCACGCGTCAATAAAGCAGAAAGCGACCAAATGGTAGAAGCTCTCCGAAAAAATGGCGTAGAAGTAGAATATATGGTAAAAGAAAACGAAGGACATGGTTTCCACAACCAAGAAAATCGCTTTGACTTCTACCGCGCTATGGAAAAATTCCTCGCAAAATATCTATAAATCATCGCGTAAACGATAGAATTATAGTTTTATTGTATTATTTTCCACACCCAAGTATTGTTTTATAACATACATTTATTACATTTGCAACCGATAACTATAAAATTACTGCCTATCGAAACAGCATTACTCCAAAATCAAAACATCTGAAAGTAATGACTACTCTCAATTTTCAGCCGGACGAAATTCTTGTCGGCCTTTATGCACAAGGAGATAACGAGGCTTTTGACGTCCTCTTGTCCCGCTATAAAGATAGGCTCTATTCCTATATAAATTATATTGTACGTAATGACGATGTTGCGGAAGATATCTTCCAAGAAACGTTTGTCAAGGCTATTATAACCATACGTCAGAACAAATATCACGAAAGTGGTAAGTTCTATGCGTGGCTGACACGTATAGCGCACAATCTCATTATCGATTTCTTCCGCGTAGAGAATGCTAATACGGTAGTTTCTAATGATGAAGTAGAATACGATATTTTTAATAATGCAAAACTAGCTGATGCCTGCATCGAAAATAGTTTGGTGAACGACCAAATCCTAAACGATGTGCGCAATTTGATGAATCATCTTCCGGAAAGTCAGCGGGACGTTGTCTATATGCGCTACTATAAGGAGCTTTCTTTCAAAGAGATTGCCGAACTGACAGGCGTTAGCATCAACACAGCTCTTGGACGGATGCGTTACGCTATCATGAATATGCGCCGCATGGCGGAAGAGCATAATATTCAGCTCAACGCCATCTAAACAGATATTAGCTACACATATTCATACAGACAGAGTTCCTTCTTGCTGAAAAACTCTGTCTGTTTTTTATTCTTCGAGGAGAAGAAAAACACAGAAAAGCAGAAAATAAATCGAGAAATACATACTAAAAGTATAGGCTCTGCGTTTGAATAAACAGATGCGGCGAAATAGGAGGAAAAATGCAGCCACTAACCGCACAAGAATAAATTATAAAGCAAGTTGCCTATGACTGATTCTTTACCACATCGCACTTCGCCACGCGAAGACACTCTAAAATTTCTTCGGGAATTTGCCCGTTTCTATCAGCCTGTGACACTGCCCACAAATGACGACACGGACTCTAGAATGGGTTCGCTCTCAACCTCTCTATGTTAGTAAAACACTAAGCACACACCTCTTCTCGGACGCTGTGTGCTTTTCCATTTATAAAGCATTTATCAATGAAGAAAATTTTATTGCTCGGATCTGGCGAATTAGGCAAAGAATTTACCATTGCGGCCAAACGCTTGGGACAATATGTTATTGCGTGCGACAGTTACGCTGGAGCTCCAGCACAACAAGTAGCCGATGAAGCGGAAGTATTCTCTATGCTCGATGGCAATGCTCTAGAGGCAGCCGTTCGCAAGCATCGTCCCGACATCATTGTTCCCGAAATCGAAGCCATCCGTACGGAGCGGCTCTACGATTTTGAGGAACAGGGCATACAAGTTGTGCCGTCCGCTCGTGCTGTCAATTTCACGATGAATCGTAAAGCTATCCGCGATTTAGCTGCTAAAGAACTAGGCGTTAAGACTGCTCGCTATTTCTATGCAAAGAACTACGATGAGTTACAAGCGGCGGCCAACGAAATAGGTTTCCCATGTGTTATCAAACCCTTAATGTCGAGTTCTGGACACGGGCAGAGCCTTGTGAAACATCCCGACCAACTTCACGATGCGTGGACATCAGCCATAGAGGGAAGCCGAGGCGACATTCAGGAAGTTATCATTGAGGAATTCATCCGGTTCGACAGCGAAATTACACTACTTACCGTCACTCAGAAAAATGGCCCTACTCTCTTCTGCCCGCCCATTGGACACGTGCAAGAACATGGCGACTATCGGGAAAGTTTCCAACCTGCAGCAACTACTCCCACTCAGTTGCAAAAAGCCGAGGAAATGGCGGCAAAAGTGACTGAAGCATTGACGGGCGCAGGTATCTGGGGCGTAGAATTCTTCTTGAAAGGTGACGAAGTCTACTTCTCAGAACTCTCTCCACGTCCTCACGACACGGGTATGGTCACACTTGCCAACACGCTCAACTTCAACGAGTTCGAACTCCACCTACGTGCCGTTATCGGTTTGCCCATCCCCTGCATCAAACTCATGAGATGTGGAGCGAGCGCAGTGATTCTCTCTCCCATAGAATCAGAAAAACAACCACAATATCGTGGACTTGAACAAACGTGTGAGGAGGATGCCGATGTCCGCATTTTTGGCAAACCCACAACAAGACTTCATCGCCGTATGGGGGTGGTGGTTGTGAATGGTCCGACGAATGCCGACTTAAATGCTATTCGAGAAAAAGCCAAACGCTTGGCCAACTACGTTGAAGTTTACTAATAAAATCCATCTATCATTGCTTTACCGCGTAAGATAATTGTTAAAATGTATCTAATTGAAAATGAAGAAGTTACATTGTTAGTACGACTAAATAGGTAACGATTTGGAAACGAGCGAATTACTTGGCTTCGCTGTTTTCTACCTAACAAAGAACGCTTGTTATTCTGTTTGCAACAGATAATACTTTGTTACCGAATAACAAGCGTTCTTGATGAGATATTCTTCTTTCTGCATTTTTTTAGGCGTGAGTTATAATCCTCTTCCACGTTTTTTCTTTCTGTTGGCTTGGCTTCTGAGTTTGCGCTGCCACGCTGTTTCTGCATAGTCATAGCCTTGCGCAGTTGGCGTAATCAAATCTCCGAACCCTTCCACCACTTCATCGGCTGCACTAACGATGGTGTCTGCCACTGCACCAATGGAGTTCTGCGCTCGTGGAGTGTCATTGTCTCGTGAAATTGAGGAACGGCTTGGAGGTACGAGTTGATAACCAGTATCAGGTTGTTCTTTCCTTTCTGTCGGCTCTTGTACTGTTAGATGTGGTTTCCTTGATTCTTCCTTGTTGGTTGTTTCAATGTTCTTCTGCAAGGAACGGTAGCCGAACTCCCTGCCGATTTCGGAAGCCTTGAACGATTGTCCACTAAATGAGAATTTTAAGCCATAGACCTTGCCCTGCTTGTTCTTCATGCGCTCTATGGTAATGCCGTTCTTATTCAGCTCATAGAGGAACATGGAATGCCCTGTGATACCTGTACCTTTGTATTTTTCAAGTAGGGCATAGCAAATCTTCTGCACCTGCTGCTTTGTCTGTTCTCTCGTTAGATTGGCTTTTGACTTTTGGTATTTCTTCTCTACCTTGACCTCTTTTGCGATAGTCAAATTTTTCTCCCTGCTTATTTCCTCCGCCACTCTCGCTGCCCTGTTGCTCACAAAAGTGGTATCATAGACTTCTCCATATAGGCTGATGCGGTTGGCGATGATGTGAATGTGTCTGTTGTCGGTGTCCTTGTGCGTTACTGCCACCCATTGGTGGTTGTCAAGTCCCATTCGCTTGGCAAACAGATGGGCTATTCCCATAAGCTCGGATACAGGCAGTCTTTTCTCGTCCTGTGGTGCGATACCGATTTCAATGCGGAGGAACTTGTTCCTGCAACGGCTGTTATAGTCGCTGACCACTTTCATTTCCTCATAGATAGTCTTTGGCTCCCTGCTGCAAAGATTGTGGAAGGCAAGCCGATAGCCGAGCTTGCCCTCTCTGAAGATATAGCCCAGAGCCGTGCTGCCATGCGCTATCGCCTTACATTTTCCTATCATCTCTTGTTAGATTTAAGACCTTATATCTCATCGTTCACATGAAAATGGGGGTCGTAAAATCGCTTAAATGCCTCTTTGGCACATAGCGAAAGGTTCTGTGTAATATGTACCCATCTCTCATCTTTTACTTTGATGAGGTTGGAAACCTGCCCATAGAATCTTCCTGTATGTTGGAGGATGGCAATGGCTTCCCTTTCATTGTTGGTCATCTTGGGAACGACTGTTACTTCTCCGTTTAGGAGTATCTCACGGCAGTAATCGGAAAACTTACGTCCCGCACTTTCTGCCTTTGACTTAATACGTTGCTTTTCCTCTGAGGTGCATCTTACCTTGATGAACTCTGTCTTGTTCATCCTCTGTTCTTCCTTATCCCGTTGCTGCCATCGGGCAGCTTTTCCTTTGTATCTGTTCATATAAGTTTCCTTGAAAGTTAATCATTCCAGATGATTCGTTGTTGCTTAATTCCCGAACACTGACCGATGAGAACGGAGTGATTACGGTCTTATCTCCCCGACAGTCTGACGAGG
>NZ_CAUTBW010000070.1:0-9104 GCF_963536905.1 uncultured Alloprevotella sp.
GGACCATTGACACACAGCTTGCATTGTTCTGAATTCGTCGAACTCACGTTATTTAGTATTATTCTGCGCGCTATAGCCGTCCACATTTTGCTCAACATAATATGCTCCATTATCTGCTTTTTTCAATCTGCTGGTAATGTCCAAGTCTGCCTGTGGAGTATAAGCAAAATATCCCGTAGCAGGTTGGAAGCGTGATACAGGGAGAGAGCGGAACGAAAGCGCATTGCCTCCGCAATTCATCGAACCTAATTTAATAGAAGGAATGACCAGATTTGACATATTATTGTTGGACACCGACAAATCATAAAGATGGCTACTCTGGCGAACATCCAATGTTGCCAGCTCATTGTTATCAAGGATGAGTTGTCGGAGTTCTGGAAGTCCAGTAGAAGAAGCCATAGTGACGCTAGACAATTTATTATCGTTAGCAACAAGAGTCGTCAATGACCCAACACGACTTAGATCAAGGCGAGTAAATTTATTGCCAGCACACTGTAAGGCATCTAAATTCACATTAGAAGTTACATAAATACCCGTAAAGTTATTGCCGCTCACATTGATATGCTGCAAAGAAGCAGTACGAATAATAAAATTGCCACCATTGTTCAAACGCTGCATTCCATTATTAGCAAGGTTAACATTCTCCAATAATGGATTCTTAGCCTCACTCAGTGTCAGAGCTGAAATCTGATTTCCGCTAACATCTATATCCGTCAGTTTACTTAAACGTGTAACATCAAGCGTCGTCAAGCGATTGTTCTGACAATAGAGTGATTGAAGAGAGTTTGCTCCAGTTACGTCGAGCGCTGTCAATTCTTGTCCCTCACAAATAAGTGTGGTCAATTTACCGGCACTTGTCAGCGTAATAGTTTGACCTTTTACTGTTCCTGTCAAAGTTTGTAACGGTGTGTTTGCCACTTCATAGGTAACGGGCATTCCATCGCCCCAGTCCACCCTCACGTTTCGGGCAGAACGATTGACGACCAAGGTTAGTGCTGCTCCAGAGCCTTTGCTCGTGGTCAACTTCACCACTTGATCTTGAGCGTGCGTACAAAGAAAGTTACCCATGGAAAGTACTGCACACACAAGAAGTTTCTTTTGGTTCATAATTAAGCTAGAATTATTGTCTGATATATAGTTATTTATTAAATTGGGTGACAAAGATAGCCAAATATCTTATTAGAGAAATTTCCAGCTTCATATTTTCTTTGCTAACTGCAGATTCCAATATAGCAACATATAAAAAGACAATAACAAGAGAAGTTTACATATTACGCAACTATACATACTAAATATAATCACATCTACAAAATGAAAATCAAGCATCTCTAGCTTTAGTCGATCAGTAACGACTAATTCATTAGCCTCTCCATCAACATCATCACATTAATTTTATAATGCAAGAGAGAATGAAGCTCCCGATTTATTCTTTTTCTATTATCGTAAACATTTTAGGCATATTCTGCCATCTGCACATCAAAAAAAAACACTTTTACCACTTTTTCCAAAAAACAATCTTTAATTTTGCACTAATCCTATAATAAGAGGTATTCTTCTAAACTACAAAATCTAACATTCAAATAAAAATATCATGCGAGTAATTATCGAGCCAGACTACGAAAAGCTATCCCTCTGGGCAGCTGAATATGTAGTCAACAAAATCAATGCATTCAATCCAACTGACGATCGTAAATTTGTTTTAGGTCTTCCTACTGGTTCTTCCCCCATCGGTATGTATCAGGCAATTATTAAAGCTCACAAGGAAGGTCGTATCAGTTTCAAAAATGTCCTGACTTTCAATATGGACGAATATGTTAACCTCCCAGAAGATCATCCTGAGAGCTATCACACCTTTATGAAGAAGAATCTCTTTGATCATATTGACTGCCCGAAAGAGAATATTCACATATTGAATGGTAATGCAGAAAATTTGCAAGCAGAATGCGCTCGTTACGAGCAGATGATCAAGGATGCAGGCGGTATTGATTTGTTCATCGGAGGTATTGGTCCTGACGGACATATCGCTTTCAACGAACCTGGTTCTAGCCTTTCAAGCCGTACGCGTATCAAAACGCTCACAACAGACACTAGAATTGCCAATGCTCGCTTCTTTGGCGGTAAGCCTGAAGATGTACCTTCACTAGCTCTTACTGTTGGTGTCGGCACAGTCATGAGTGCGAAAGAAGTTCTAATTCTTTGCAATGGCCACAACAAATCTCGTGCACTGCAAGCAGCTGTGGAAGGTGCCGTTACTCAGATGTGGACCATTTCCTCTCTCCAACTCCACCCCCACGGTATCGTGGTATGTGACGAAGCTGCCTGTGAAGAAATTAAACATGGTACTTACCGCTTCTTCAAAGACGTTGAAAAGGATTATCTCATCTAATTCTCTCTCTACATTTTCAACCCTAGCAACGGATTACAAGACTAAGGTCTTGTAGTCCGCTTTTATTCACCCCTCCTCAAGCTACTCTGCGCAATGAAGCACACTGCTGATCCCTTTAATATTTCAGGCAACGAACCGCAATCCATCAGTATCCAACCGCAATACGTGATGTTAAAGCCAACAGGTTCTATCTGTAATCTTGCTTGTAAATATTGCTACTACACTGAGAAAAAAAGACTCTATCCCAAAGTGGCAAACCAAATCATGGACGAAGATCTGCTCGAACGCTTCACTAAGCAGTATATAGATATGCAACCCACTCCCAATGTTCTGTTCACTTGGCACGGCGGAGAAACACTCATGCGCCCAATCAAGTTCTACGAGCATGCGCTGGAACTGCAACGAAAATATGGACATGGGAGAAACATTGATAATTGTATTCAAACCAACGCCACCCTCATCACTGACGAGTGGGCACGCTTTTTCCGCAACAACAATTTTCTTGTCGGCGTAAGCATTGATGGACCACAAGAATTTCATGATGAGTATCGGCATTCACGATCGGGCAAACCAACGTGGCAGCAGGTGATACGCGGAATACAACTACTCAACAAATATAATGTAGAATGGAACGCGCTCGCTGTAGTAAACGATTTCAATGGTGATTACCCATTAGACTTCTATCATTTTTTCAAAGAAATTCATTGTCATTACATACAATTCACTCCAATTGTCGAGCGAAAACTCCAACACTCAGATGGGCGCGAACTCTCCTCTCCCACAGAAGAAAGTTCAGAAGTATGGGATTTTAGTATCACACCCGAACAGTGGGGAGACTTTCTTTGCAAAATCTTTGATGAGTGGGTACGACATGATGTAGGAGAATACTATATACAACTCTTCGATGCTACTTTGGCCAACTGGATGGGAGTACCTCCGGGAATATGTACACTGGCAGAAACCTGTGGACATGCAACTGCAATGGAATTTAATGGTGACGTTTACGCCTGCGATCATTTTGTCTTTCCCGAATACAAAATAGGAAACATAAACGAGCAAGCTCTTGTCGAAATAACCAATTCGCCAGAACAAAAAGCTTTTGGAGCAGATAAAAAGGACTCTCTACCACAGGAGTGCAAAGAATGTGAATGGCTCTTTGCCTGCCATGGAGAATGTCCGCGCCTTCGCTTTACGAAAGACAAATATGGAAACGCAGGACTCAATTATCTTTGCAGCGGCTATCGTAAATTCTTTGAACATATTGCTCCTTATATGGATTATATGAAATACCAACTTCAGCAAGATGAAGCTCCGGCAAAGGTAATGAAGTGGATAGCAGAAGGAATGCCACAGTACAGATTAAAATAATTAACTCCGATTATTTACTTTTTAAAAAATACAGAGTTACCCTCTATGCACACTTTATCAAAACTTCTAACTCCATTGTGAGAACGTGACAACAAACTATCTGTTTTCATTAGTAGAAAGATACCGCAGATGAAAGATAATATCCGAGAAAGAAATGATATATAGCCATATAAACAATATTAACTGGAAGTAATAAAATTAAATAAAGAAGCCAAAACCTTTGCTGTATTATAAGAAATTTGTACTTTTGCGGGCCGATTATTATCAAGCAGTGTCTTAGCACTGTATGTCAGAGGGTTACGCTTGCGCAGCTTTGGCCAGCTAACCAAGCTATAGAACCATCGGGCGCTGATTTTAATTATTAGTAGTTACAAACAAACAAAAAATGGACACTTTAAGTTACAAGACCATTTCTGCCAACAAAGAGACCGCACAGAAAGAATGGATCGTTGTTGATGCAACGGACCAAGTTTTAGGCCGTCTCGGTTCAAAAGTTGCCAAACTGCTTCGCGGTAAGTACAAACCAAACTTCACTCCGAACGTAGATTGTGGTGACAATGTTATTATCATCAATGCTGACAAGGTTCGCTTAACAGGTAAGAAGATGACGGATCGTATTTACTATAGCTACACAGGTTATCCTGGTGGCCAGCGTGAAAACACCCCTGCTTCTATCCTTGCAAAGCCAAACGGTGCTGACAAACTTCTCCGTCGCGTTGTAAAGGGTATGCTCCCCAAGAACCGCTTAGGTGCTAAGGTGCTTGACAATCTGTATGTATATGCAGGTAGCGAACACAAGCACGACGCTCAAAACCCCAAGCAAATTGATATTAACCAGTATAAATAAAGCAGTAAATGGAAACAATTAACGCATTAGGTCGCCGTAAGAGCGCTGTAGCCCGTGTCTTCCTGACTGAAGGTACTGGCAAAATCACAATTAACAAACGCGATTTGACGGAATACTTCCCCAGCTCTATCCTGCAGTTCGTTGTAAAGCAGCCTCTACAGCTGTTAGAAGTTCTCGAGAAGTATGACATTAAGGCAAATATCGATGGTGGCGGTTTCACTGGTCAGAGCCAGGCACTCCGTCTTGCTATTGCTCGCGCACTTTACAAACTCAACCCTGAAGACAAATCAGCTCTTCGCAAGGCAGGTTTCGTTACTCGCGATCCTCGTCAGGTTGAACGTAAGAAGCCAGGTCAGCCAAAAGCACGTCGTCGCTTCCAGTTCAGCAAACGTTAATCGGCATTGTCTGCTGAATTGGCGTTTAGTATCTAAACCTTCGGGACACTTCTTTAGAAAAGTCTACCCGATGGCTGGTTGAACAAATCCATGGGTTGTGGTCTTTCGACCACCACTCTCAACTAACAAAGAAAGTAAACAACACATCATGTCAAGAACAAATTTTGAAACACTTCTTGAGGCAGGCTGTCACTTCGGTCACCTCAAGCGCAAATGGAATCCCGCAATGGCTCCTTACATTTTTATGGAGCGCAACGGTATTCATATTATCGATCTTCACAAAACTGTAGCTAAAATTGATGAAGCTGCAGAAGCTCTCAAGAATATTGCTAAGAGCGGTAAGAAGATTTTGTTTGTAGCTACTAAGAAGCAAGCTAAAGACGTTATCGCCGAGAAGGCAGCTAGCGTTAACATGCCTTATGTTGCTGAACGTTGGCCAGGCGGTATGCTTACCAACTTCCCAACAATCCGCAAGGCAGTGAAGAAAATGGCCAACATCGACAAACTTACTGCCGATGGTACTTTCTCTAACCTCTCAAAGCGCGAAATCCTTCAGATTAGCCGCCAGCGCGCAAAGCTCGAGAAGAACCTCGGTTCTATCGTTGACCTCACTCGTCTGCCGGCAGCCCTCTTTGTTGTCGATGTGATGAAAGAACACATTGCAGTCAAAGAAGCTCAACGTCTTGGTATCCCTGTTTTCGGTATCGTCGATACTAACTCTGATCCCAACTCTGTAGACTATGTAATCCCTGCTAACGACGACGCAAAGGACAGCATCTCTGTTATCCTCGATGCTGTTTGCGGTGCTGTTGCTGAAGGTCTTGAAGAGCGTAAGGCAGAAAAAGCAGATCAAGATGCTGCAGAAAAGCAGGAAGGTGAAAAGGCTCCCCGCAAGCGCGCAGCTCGTGCTCGTAAGGAAGAAGAAGCTCCCGCAGCAGCTGAAACTGAAGCTTCTGCAGAGTAAACTCTTACTACAAATATAGAGTTTAGGGTGAGCGCTATTATGTCCTTACCCTAAACTCTCTTTTATTCATAATCTCCCTTAAACAAACCAATATAATTATGGCAGTTAATATAGAACTGATCAAGAAACTCCGCAAGTTGACGAACGCTGGTTTGAGCGATTGCAAAAAAGCCCTCGAAGAAACTAACGGAGATATCAACGCCTCTGTAGAAATCATCCGCGCTAAAGGTAAAGCTGTTGCAGCTAAGCGTTCTGACCGTGAAACCGCGAATGGTTGCGTACTCGTTAAAGTTGCTGACGGCTTTGCAGCTATGATTGCTGTTAAGTGCGAAACAGACTTCGTTGCTAACAACCAGGACACTATTGACCTTACTCAGAGTATCCTCGATGCTGCTATCGCCGCTAAAGCTAAGAACATAGAAGAAGTTAATGCACTTACATTGGCTGACGGCCAAACTGTTGCTGACGCAATCACTTCTCGTGCTGGTGTAACGGGTGAAAAGACTGAGCTTGATGGTTACTTCTTCCTCGAAGGTGAAAATATCTATTCTTACAATCACCAGAATAAGAACGGTCTTTGCACACTTGTTCAGCTCAATCAGAGCAACGAGGAAATTGGCCATGGTTTGGCACTACACATTGCAGCTGCTAATCCTCTCTCTTTGAGCGAGCAGGATATCCCCGCTGATGTTCGTGATGAAGAACTTAAAGTTGCTCTTGAGAAAACTCGTGATGAACTAGTTGAAAAGGCTGTTCAAGCTGCATTGAAAAAAGCCGGTTACAACCTCTACATTGCTGAGAACGAGGAACACATTGCAGAAGGTATTGCTAAGAAGGAAATTACTGAAGAGCAAGCTAAAGATATCCGTCGCATCAAGAAGAAAACAGCTGAAGAAAAAGCTGCAAACCTTCCCGAAGCAATGATTCAAAATATCGCTAACGGTCGTATGAACAAGTTCTATAAGCAGAGCTGTCTCCTTAACCAAGACTACTGCTTACCCGTTGATGATAAGACTGTTACGGTTCAGGAATATCTGCAACGTGGCGATAAGAATCTTACAGTTGTAGCTTTCCGCCGCTTTACTCTGAGCGCAGAATAATTTATCACTACACTACATAAAAAGTGCAGGCAACTTAGAAGTTGCCTGCACTTTTTATGTAAAATATTTGCGCACAAAAAGGAAAAGCATCGTGGAATAACAAGGTTTTACGCAAAGATTTATCAACTTCAATTCGGTTTAAGAAATTCCCTTTCATGAGTTTCTTAAATCGAACACTCATCCTTTCGGCCTCGATCTACTATAAGAATAAATAGGCACAAAGAAAGTACAGCTTTCATAAATATACCGTTTCTCCCCCTCAAGATTCCTGCTCGCATTTCGTAAACATCTACACGATGTAAGCATTTCAAACAAAAAGGAACTAAAAGCCGTACCTCTTTATTATGCCCTAAATGTCGCCCAGTTAAATTTGCATCAATAACAAAACAAACAATAACAATGGCAAGATTTAGAATCACAACCAAGATGATGAAAAACTCCAACGGAGTTCGCATCGAACCAGGCATGACTGTTGAAGTCGTGACTCAAAGTATGAACAATCCCCTTCTCACCAATGGTGGTCAAGCCGTTGCCGATGCTTTCATGCGCATCTATGGCATAGATATCAAGAAAGCAGGTGCCTTAAATATGGTTTATTTGAATGTAGAAAAATTAAACTAAAATGGAAAATATAGAATCATTACGCAACATCGCTGAATATTTAGGATTAAAGAGTATTGTTTCTGAATTAGAAGCCATAGACCTACGCGCTAAACAAGAGAATGCAAGCCTTATTTTTTTTGAGGAAAAAGAAGAACTGCTTATCCCGAATTGGGTTAATAAATTATGAATAAAACAACATTTATCTTAACGATTAGTATTACATTACTCTGTAGCACTACCCTACTCACAACTACCAGTTGCACGCCTAAAACTCCCGAAGAAATGCGACAAGATAGTATTGAAGCATTCTATGCTACGCCTGAGGGTGAGGCTGCAGCTACTGTTGAGAAATATTACGAAACATTAAAAAATGAAGGACTTTCTGAAGCTACATCAAAGTTCTGTACTGGAAAGTTAGCAAAACAATTAAACTCAATGGCAACACTTGTCAATATGGTGAAAGGTGGTAGTGGATATGACAAGATGGATATGGGCTTCGAGTCCGTAAAAACTGCTACACTAACCAACTATCAAGATGTAGCAATGGTTGTACTTAAGAATAAAAAGGGAATCTCCACTGCAATGCTAATCCTGCAGGAAGATGGGTGGCGGATTTTCTCGATAGAGCCTAATGATATGACTGGTTTTAAGAATATGATTTTTCAAGACAAAATATCAGATAGCTATGACGTCTATCCTACTGACGGAGAAGACCCCGATGGCGGTGCTTCTGCTACTCGACAGTTAGAAGAGGAAATGAACCAAGACTTCGAAACGTCGTACGATAATGCCGACTCATATTCAGAATAAAAACTTCTAAACATACAAAGATTATGACAAAAGAAAACATCATCAAAGCAATTAAAGATTATGAGTACCATGCACTTCCAGTAAGTAAGAATATTTTTACTGGTGACAACATTACTGCAGAACTCATTGAGAAACATTTCAACCGCTATGGCATTAACTGCCAAGGAGAACAACCGCTACTCATTGTCAATGACTCTATCGTGGGTTCATTTGGCGGATATGGTTGGACGGGGCTGATGATTACCGACAAGACACTCTATTATAAGTGTACAAAGGATTCCTTCCTCAGTGGTTTGATTGCTTTCAGTTCAAAAGGCATACTTCCTTTAGATCAAGTGCAGACCATTGCTATCGGAAATCACGATGCCTGCTTCGGTACAGCCTACGTAGGTCATCAACTCGTTATCAACAATGAAGTGATGGGCTTACTGCGTATGGGTGGGGGCATTGAGTTTGACAATAAGGCTATCAGCCAACTGAATCATATCTTTAAAGCCGCCAGATAAGCCTGACAAGTGTGAGCTTTATAAAAGAATTTGGAAAAGGATGGACAAAGAGAAAAGCAAGTGTGATAGCTAATAGGCTGACAGCTAATAGTTCTCATTAGCTACAACTGTTAACAAGCCTTCTA
>NZ_CAUTBW010000071.1:0-8312 GCF_963536905.1 uncultured Alloprevotella sp.
CACTTATCAGTCCTGTCTTAAAGCCTTGCGACTACGGGCAGGTATTTCTTTTCCCTTTACTTCGCATACTGCAAGGCATACCTTTGCCACGCTTATCACCTTGGAACAGGGCGTTCCTATTGAAACGGTCAGCAAGATGCTGGGACATACGAACGTAAGTATGACCGAACGTTATGCGAAGGTTACGCCGCAGAAACTCTTTGAGGAGTTTAACCGTTTCCTTTCTTTCACTGTATTTTCAATTTCTCAAGGAGAAAATAAAATTTGTAGTATAGAAAATAAAATTTCTCAAGGAGAAATTTTAAATAGGCCTATTTTAATGATGCCTCAAAACTGCGTTATTTTCGTCCTCAGGCCTTTACGCTTGATTTCAAGCGATTCTCGGGGGCGTAAAATACGAAAAATTTTGACAAGTACAAAACCTTTAAGACACAGACTAAGAAGAAACACGAGCGAAGACAATAAAAGAGTTTTAGAACATCCTCCTACTCGCATTCTTCTCTGCGCTCTTCCGTCTCCAGAGCATTCGCTACAGCCGAGCGGAACGACCAAAGTTCGGAAGGAGGGAGTGCCGTGTCTAAGAAATTCGGGAAAGCTTCCATCAAATCCGTCAAGCGATTGAGTCGGCGGAGCGCAGCAAGCAGTATCTCATGGTGATCAAAAGCCAGCTTGGGCAGAGCATCTATGGGAGTCCACTGGGCATCGGCGGCATCATCATCGGCCAGAACTTGTTCCATCGGAGCAAACGACATATAAGCCACGGTCACCACAGGACCACGCGGATCTCTGTCGGGACGAGAGAAAACACCGAGTTCTACCAATGTCCCCACCTGCAAGTGGGTTTCTTCCTCCAATTCTCTACGAGCGCATGCAGGTAGATCCTCTTCGCCAACGTTCAGAAAACCACCCGGAAAAGCCCAATGGGACTTATAGGGATCTGCTGCCCGTTCAACGAGTAAGACATATAATTTCTTATCGTGAAAACTAAACACTACGTTATCGGCCGTCAAGGATGCACGAGGATACTTATAGGCATATTGAAACTCTTGTCCTTCGTGGACTTCACAATAAATATCTTTCATTCTTTCGTTTTTTTTGCAAAGCAAAATTAGCTCTTTCTAACTGAATAAAAGAAATATGTAGTTATCAAAACATTATCAGCTATTTTAGATTTTGAAGTTCCACCATTCAATACGCAGGAATCTGCTGATAAAACTTTAGGTTACAGTTGAATCTATAATTGAAAAGGCGTAATTTTGTAGCAATAAATTTTGGGATAAATATGATTAGTGCTAAAGACAAAGAGCAACTCGCTCAAAAAGGTATTTCGGAAGAGAAACTTAATGAACAATTAAACTGTTTCAAAACAGGTTTTCCGTATCTGAAACTTTATGCTGCAGCCAGCGTTGAGGAAGGTATTCTGAAGCCCACGAAAAAAGAGCAACAAGCATTTGCAGAAGCGTGGGACGAAGTAGCCAAGTCGCTCCACATCGTAAAATTTGTGCCGGCCAGTGGAGCTGCCAGCCGAATGTTCAAAGACCTCTTTTCGTTCAGCGAAGCTAACTATGATGTTCCAACGACCGACTTTGAAAAAACATTCTTCAACAATCTAGAGCATTACGCTTTCTTCTTTGCATTGGATGCGCAGTGTAAGACACTCCACAATAAAGGTTGCAAAGAACTTCTGAAAGAAGGCGAGTATAAAAAGATTGTTAACGCACTTCTCCAGAAAGAAGGCCTCAACTATGGTCAACTTCCGAAAGGACTTTTACTTTTCCATCGTTATGAGGATAGTGTTCGAACTCCTGCCGAGGAACATTTGGTGGAAGGCGCACTCTATGCCAAGGAAGCAGACGGCACTGTGAGCGTACACTTCACCGTATCGCCAGAACATCGCTCTTTGTTCGAGACACACATCAAAGAAAACGTGCCAGCGCTGGAAAAGAAATTCGGCGTGAAATATAACATTAGTTTTTCGGAACAAAAGAGTTCTACGGACACCGTTGCTGCTACGCCAAACAACGAACCTTTCCGCCTAGACGATGGCAGTCTGCTTTTCCGCCCTGCTGGCCACGGTGCATTGATTGAGAATCTCAACGATATTGCGGCAGATATTCTTTTCATCAAGAATATTGACAACGTAGTGCCCGATCGTCTCAAACCAGAAACGGTACACAACAAAAAAATGTTGGCGGGTATTCTCGTTTCACTGCAAAAGAAAACGTTTAATTACTTGCACCTGCTCGAAAGTGGGCAGTACAGTCCTATCGATTTGCAAGAGATAAAGCTTTTTCTCGAAAAGGAACTTTGCTGCAAGACTTTACTTCCATTAGAAGGGAAAGCGTTGGCCGACTATCTTTACCAGAAACTGAACCGCCCAATGCGCGTGTGTGGCATGGTGCCCAATGTGGGGGAGCCTGGAGGAGGCCCATTCCTCGTTTATAACCAAGACGGCAGTATCTCCTTGCAAATTTTGGAGAGTAGCCAAATCAATATGGACGATGAGAAAAGCAAAGCCATGTTTGTCAAAGGCACTCACTTCAATCCCGTAGACCTCGTTTGCGCTGTCAAGAACTACAAAGGCGAGAAGTTTAATCTGCCCGATTTTGTAGATAAGAATACAGGCTTTATCTCCCTCAAAAGCAAGAATGGCCGTGAACTCAAAGCCCTTGAGCTTCCTGGACTTTGGAACGGAGCGATGAGCGATTGGAATACAGTGTTTGTGGAGGTTCCTCTTATCACTTTCAATCCCGTCAAGACTGTAAACGATTTAATCCGCGAGCAACATCAGTAATCCGCACAACAGAATGAACTCTTTTCTGAAACTTTTTGTCCTATTCCTACAAGAGGCTGGTTTTGCGCTAGGCAATGGCTATGCTGCCATCTCTCCCTTGCGCAAAAAACTAACAGCCTCGGGCTTACTAACAGAAGAAGAATTTGACAACTCGCTAGCCATTGCGCAAGCTATGCCAGGCGTGTTCAGTATCAATCTTGCTGTTTATTTAGGACATAAAATATGCGGATGGAAAGGCAGTATAGCTGCAGCAATAGGAACCCTCCTCCCAGCTTTTGCTATTTTGCTCATTCTGTCCATTTTTTTCAATGGAGTTCAAGAGAACAAGCACCTCTCTGCTTTTCTAAAAGGTGTACGCCCTGGAATCATAGCCTTCATTGTGCTGGCTGTTATCAGAATGCTTAAAACTTCAGGTATCGCACTGGCCAATGTTTGGCTACCCATTGGTACCATAGCTTCTATTGTATTCCTCGGTATTTCGCCTGCCTATATCATTATAGCTATCGTCTTTGCAGCAATCTTATATGCCGTAACTATTCGTCCTAATGAATAAAAAAGAAGTCTGAATCATGCTTCTCCTTTATCTCTCACTCTTTATAAGCTTCTTTCTAACGGGACTTCTAGCTTTTGGCGGTGCTCCCGTTCTGCCAGCTTTCATTGGTAATATCTTCATCTCGCAACATGAATGGTTTAGCCCTAGCCAAGTGTCGAACTTAATAGCGCTTAGCATGATTACGCCTGGAGACCTTGCCTTGAATGCAGCAACAGTAGGCGGATACGCCACGACAGCTTCCACTCTCACAACAGGATATAGCATATTGGGAAGTTTTATTGCTACACTCGGCGTAACGCTCCCATCCTTTGTCAGTACAAGCATCTTCTGTCGCTTCAAAGGTCTATTACAAGAGTTGGGAATCACACAAACGGTTATCAGTTGGCTAAAACCTGTCATTCCAGGAATAGCCCTATCAGGAGCTATCCTATTGATGATGCCAGATGCAAAAGGAGGAGAGACGATGAGTAACTGGGAATTAGGTATTTCTATATTCCTCTTTATATCAACAATTATTGGTAGCGCAAAATTCAACTTTAGCCCCATTTTTATGCTTTTGCTTTGCGGCATTGCGGGCTGGATACTTTTCTAAAATAAAAACTAAATCCCATAGCATTTTGGGATAACATAACAACTATTCTAAGATGAGCTTCAACGTTCCTAAATCCGACAAAAAACGCGTGGTTATTGTCGGTGGTGGCTTTGGCGGCCTTCAAGTAGCCAATAGACTAAAACACTCCGACTTTCAAGTAGTACTTATCGACCGCAATAATTATCACCAATTCCCGCCCCTCATCTATCAGATAGCATCTGCTGGATTGGAACCCAGTTCTATCTCCTTCCCTTTCCGCAAAATATATCAACGTCGAAAGAACTTCTATTTCCGTATGGCTACGGTACGCTCCATCTTCCCTGAACAAAAGATTCTACAAACGTCCATAGGTAAGATTAGTTACGACTACTTGATTTTTGCAGCGGGTACTACTACCAATTTCTTTGGTAATAAGGATGTGGAAGAAGAGGCTATCCCCATGAAAAATGTGAGTGAAGCTATGGGACTGCGTAATGCGCTACTTGAAAACTTCGAGCGTGCAATCACTTGCGCCAGTGAACAAGAGCGACAAGAACTTCTAAACGTTGTAATCGTGGGAGGAGGTGCCACGGGTGTGGAAGTTGCCGGAGCGTTAGCAGAGATGAAAAACTACATCTTGCCTAAAGATTATCCAGACATGGACAGTAGTTTAATGCAGATCTATCTTATCGAAGCGGGCAACCGCTTACTTGCTGCAATGAACCCGAAGAACTCTAGCCATGCCGAACAATATCTCCGAGAGATGGGCGTTAACGTGATGCTCAATAAGATGGTTACGGGATATGAGAATCATCGCGTACAACTCAAAGATGGAAGCTCCATAGCCACACGTACTTTTATTTGGGTGAGTGGTGTCGCTGCTCAACCTATAGGCAACTTAGGGAATGAGTTCTTAGGCCGAGGGAGACGCATCAAAGTGGACGAATACAACCGTGTAATAGGACTTGACGGCGTCTTTGCCATTGGTGACCAATGTATTATGACAGCAGATGCTGAGTATCCTAACGGACACCCACAGTTGGCACAAGTAGCTATACAGCAAGGTCGCTTGCTTGCGAAGAACTTACAACGCCTAGAAAAGAACAAAGAACTCAAAGCTTTCCATTATCACAACCTCGGAGCTATGGCTACTGTTGGCCGTAATCGTGCAATTGCCGAATTCAGCAAGATTCGTATGCACGGTTTTGTGGCTTGGCTCATGTGGCTATTTGTACACCTCCGCTCCATTCTCGGCGTCAGAAATAAAATTATTGTTCTCTTCAACTGGGTATGGAATTATGTTTCCTACTCTCAATCGCTCCGCATGATTGTGTATGCGCGGAAAGCCAAAGAAGTACAAGAGCGTGAGAAACGTTTATCTTCACAACACTGGGGAAAGGACCTTCTTAGCGAAGGAGCAGACTAACATTTCCTTAAAAGAACGAGGGACGAGGTGCAAGACCAAGAGTTTGGAAAAGCAAACAAACTCTTCTCTTGCAGCTCGTCCTTTATAACTCTCACAACAACATTAGGACAATGAAATTTCCTGCAAATAAAATATTGCGGAGACACTTAAAGACAGGAGAGAAAAAACAAAATCTGGCAACACTCAGAGAACGTCTTAGAAAACGCTCCCAACAAATTGGAAGACTTTCTAAAAAGTCGCTGCGTAAGCAGGCAGCTTGGATTCGTCGCTTCAAATGGAGTTGTCTTGCAGCGTTCTTTCTCATAAGCTTAGGCCTAATATTTTTTCCTGCCTCTCTTGAAAATCAACTGTCAGGAATGGTGCGAGTAGAACTTACTTGTACCAATCGAATCATATCGCAAAGCGGCGACACACTTTATTCTAATGAACTTTCAACAAAAGTTGTTGACGAATCGCTATCTTTAGCTGATTCCATAAATCAAGCAAAACTATCAGGAAGCGGTTTCTTTGTATCGAATGGTGGACACGTTGTGACAGCCATTACAGCCCCCGCTTCTATGACTACAAAGAAAACGGACTACGCACTACGGCAGGAACTTCGCGAAGATAGCATTGCTCTCGAACTTTTGAGTAAGCAGCTCAAACGTAGTCACCGCGAATTTGATTATTATGCTCGTACGCACTCCGTCGTAGATGATGGATATAACGATGTTATGGCTCTTCGTGAGAAAGTAATTCTCCGACAGGCCAATGCAGACTCGATGCTCTCGCGTGTAAAGCGTATGCTTCACAGTAAACCTAAGTCGCTGTCCTGCAAACTTCTGCAATCTTATACTGTCAGTGTCATTTCACCCACTGACAGCGGAAAAGTCGTGATTAGACGTTATAAAGCCGCTCTTTGTCGGAACAATGGAGACAGCCTCTCTCTCCTTCAAATTGCAGGTAATTCGTTACCTAAAAACACACGGCATTTCTCTCCGTGGTACTTTAATCCACAAAATTGTATGCCTTTAGCACAACCTGAAATAGAACTTGGATTCCAGCAAACGAGAGAAAATACTGAGACTTTGTCGGATGCCGCTCAAACCAAGCCTCATCATAAATATTTCAGCAATACATCTATTGTTGTCAATCGTTGGGGGCAACTTGTGGGCGTTAATTACGGAAACAATTATGCAGACTTTAGCAGTTTGCACAAACTCTTTTATGCCCACCATTCCTACATAGGTTGGTTCGCCTATAATGTGGTAAAATGGTTTCGCAGTCTTTTCGACAATCACCACTATTTCCAAGAAGTTTCGCTCAAAGTTCCCACAGCTTCTCCCCGCAATATTTTAGGATGGAACACTGTGGGTAATCAGTATCAAGAGGTTGTTCTCGGAAAACAACATTATTCAGGCAGATATCTCCATCAGCAGCCTAATGGCGAGGGTACTATGATCTATGGCGATAGTTGCACTTATCAAGGAGAGTGGAAAAATGGTTTACGCGAAGGTTTTGGAACACTCCACATTCCGCAACGCGGAACATGGCAGGGATATTGGCACGCCGACACGCTGCAAAGTGGAACTTTTAACAATCTCACACAAGAGTATACAGGAAAGTTCAATCGGCATCTTGAATTTGAAGGAGAAGGAAAACTCCGAACATTCAAATCGTCCCAAATCAGCAACCACCCAATGCCCTATGCCATTGACAGCACATACTATGCTGGATTATGGAAAGCAGGAAAGCGAGCTAATTTTGGCATTGCAATTGAACCCAAGAAGACGATCCATGCAGGCATCTGGAAAAATGATCATTTTCTTGGAGAACAAATGATTTATACTTCACACCGCGTTTACGGTATTGATATTTCGCGTTTCCAGCACGACATCAAAAAGAAAACGTATGGCATCGACTGGTCCGATCTCCGCATCACAAGTCTTGGTAGCTTGAAGAGACGCATCCATGGAAATGCTAGTTATCCCGTTAGCTTTGTCTACATCAAAGCTACAGAAGGGAAAAAACTCCGCAACAAGTACTTCCATACTGATGCTCAACACGCCCGACAGCACGGTATCGCAGTTGGAGCTTATCACTTCTTCTCTACACACATCCCAGCGGCAGAACAAGCAACTTGGTTCCTCAAGTATGCAGCACCACATCAAGGAGATCTTCCACCTATGCTCGACGTCGAACCAACGGAAAAGCAAATCCAAGATATGGGTGGCGAAGACGTTTTATTTCGTGCCATGCTTTCTTGGCTACGTATTGTGGAACGCCACACCGGTACACGTCCGCTAATTTACGTTGGGCAAATGTTCGTGAATCGTCACCTACGCAAAGCTCCGCAGGAACTACAAGATCATGATATTTGGATAGCACGCTATTCAGAATTCAAACCTTTCGTACAACTACAATACTGGCAGCTAACATCGGAAGGTCGAGTAAAAGGAATTCATGGCGATGTAGATATCAACGTGTTTAATGGAACAAAAGAAAATTTTCAGAAACACCGCACTCTCAATGGAGTGAAACACTCCAAATAGGCCTTTTTCCAAAAAAGAATAAAGCCACAGAGATACAAGAATAAGGTACGAGGCTTTTCCTTGTGGGTATATTTTCTTTACACTTATTGGACTTAAAACTTACGTTTCTGAAACTGCTTCAAAGATGTGTCGGAGCCAAAAAGGAAGACTTTATTGCACCCGAAACAGTCACCTTTCTTAAAAAAAGAAAGCAAATTCCGACAAACAGATTCAGAGGAGCGGAAGATACAGGGCATTTTTACTTTCTTTGCAGTTCGCACATAAATCCATATATTTGCACCCGCTAGCTAAAAAAACTAGTGGGTGTGAAATTTCTCCACATCTCATCATTTGTAAATTGCATTTTCATAACAATGATTCCGCTTTTAGCGCTTTTATTTTTAGTAGTTTTCGCATCATTCACTTGCTCCGTACTCGAGGCATCTTTACTATCCACC
>NZ_CAUTBW010000072.1:0-7945 GCF_963536905.1 uncultured Alloprevotella sp.
TCTGGCAACTTGCTTTGAGCCTTGCAACTGCTAGCAATAAAAATTGCTATAATCGTCGCTAATGTACAAATATAATATTTCATATTTTAAAAGAATACTTATACGTTTCAACTTTTTTCTGTCCATTTCTTATGACTGTTCGAGTTACATTCAAATTTGCTTTCCAAAACATTGTTCTTCCATGCAAAGCAGAGGCAGAATATTGCTCTGTACTGAAAAAGGTTGACAGTTCTGATTGTTAAAATATCTTTTGGTTGACAGCTCCTGAACTTAAGTTTATGGGAGGTTGTCATCTCTGTTTCCTAAATCTGTTTTAGGTTGACACTTGCCTTATGGTGGCAAAGATACGGATTTTTATTTATTTGGCTTTCTACGTTATTTGGTGGTGGCTGCTTGAGGAATGAAAAACACCGAGGGGGTGCTGTCGGCAGGGGGGCGAGTAGCCTCCGAAAGACATTCTATTAAGCCCAATTCGGGATAAGCAAGGCTTGTTTTTTGCCTTAAAATAGTTTCAACACAACCCTCTATCAATATGGAGTTTGAGAGGGAGGGGAAAGCAGAAGTGAAGCAGTTCACACTTTTCTAAACCTACCTGCGTGAAACAATGAATCTTCGACCTACAACAAGGTCGAAAGAATCGTTGTGGACTATAAGCTGAGTAAAAAAAGAGGTAACCTTAAACCGATTTGGGGTTGTTAGGAGTTTATGAGGGAAAACAAAAGAAAGATGAAGATTTTTGCGGAAAGCCTTGGTGGAGTCAAAAGTTTTTTTTCATATTTGCAACGTCAAGGTGACAAATATGTTAGTATTTTCGTTTTAGAAAAGTATCTTATGAACAAGACGTTATTAAGCAAACTTCTTTTACTGCTAAAAGTCAAGCATACAAAATATTCGGATAAGTTATATTTTGAACATCCATATAAATATACTTTTTATGGATTAGAGCGTATGTTGTCACTTTATAATATAGAGACCAACGCCTTGATGCTTAAGAACAAGGATGAGTTTGAATGAAGTGCCCTTTCAACTGATTTATCTCTTGTCGTAGAAGTAACCGCATAGGAACTTGTACTGCACAAAGTGGTTCTGTTGTATGCAGTGGACCAACACATGTACTTACTAAATATTGTAATGGTACGTCGTCACTTATGAAGCACGCTTAAGTCTCTAAACACATTGAACACAGTAGAGATTAATCTCCACTGTGTTCAATACATCTTATTACTCGTAATCTTATTTGTTATGCTAAAGAAACTCTTATCTCTTGTATCTCTTTGGATACCATTATTCCTTTATGCGCAAGGAGTAACTATCAGTGGCTATACTTATGATGGTTTGACACAGAAAGGATTGGCAAACTGTCGAGTGAGTATAAAAACTTCCACTATGGATACGTTGCTTGCACAAGTAACGACTGTTTTGCAAACAGAACGAACAGAGGAGAATGGCAATGTGTTTGTCTATCAAAACACACAAATTGGAGCACTGTTTATGCTACAATTTAATGCACCGATTTCTGCTCAAGCATATCACCTTGTCATAGAAAAGGAAGGCTATGAGAGCATTGAAAAGATAATCTCAGCCAAGAGTTTGCAGAAAGAGCGTTTGGATTTGGGAGATTTTTATCTCTTCCCCAAGCGCAAGGATAAGATACTTGGAGAAGCGGTTGTAAAAGCCACAAAAATCAAGATGTACTATAAAGGTGACACACTGGTGTACAATGCAGGTGCGTTCAATGTGTCGCAGATGGATAAACTAAAATCCTTAGTAGCACAACTCCCTGGAACAGAGCTGAAAGATGGTGTGCTCAAAGTGAATGGGCGCCCCATCGAAAACTTGATGCTCAGTGGAAAGGATTTCTTCAATGGGAATATTCAGGCAGCTTTAGACAATTTACCAGCTTATGTTGTAAGTAAGATAAAGGTGTACGAAAAGGCTGGCGATATGAGCGAATTGACTGGACGAAATATGCATGACAAGAGCTATGTAATGGATGTAAAGCTCAAACGAGAATATATCGGTACTTGGATAGCAAAGTTGCAAGCCGATGGTGGGACGAGTCGGCTTTGGGGAAGTCAAGGGATGTTGATGCGTATGGATGATCGACAGATGTTCACAGCCAATTTTGATGCCAATAATTTGAATGAAAAGCGTGAAATGTCGGAAATGGGAGATGGTGCAGACCTCTTTCTTGCTGGGCGTTTCAAACGCTGGAATGCTAAAGTAAATTATTTCTATGAACCTAACCGCTACTGGCGTTTCCGAACAGAAGCACAAGTCGAACGATTGCAAAGCCTTTTGAACGAGCAAAGCTATCAGCAAACCTTTTTCCCTTCAAAAGATTTATTCAACCGCTCGAGACAACAAAATAAAGAGCGTCAGTATACCACTAATGCCTTTGCTGCAGTGCGCTATCGCTTCAAGAAACAGCAGCATGAGTTACAATATACTTTCCGTTTTGGACATCATCGGAGACAATCTGAAAAAATCGCACTTTCGTGGTACGATAGCATAACTACTCAAAATTGGGCTACAATTTCCTTAGACTCTCTCTATGCACAAGAGAAAGACAAGTCACAAACACCACTGCTATTTTCTCTCTTTCATCCAACTCTAAGCAAGCAAGTTGAAAACGTGCATACGCTTTCCCTCGCTTCGATTTACACTTTGCGAAAGAACGTTCTGAAAACCTATCTCCGCTATCAAGCAATGACGGAAAATGATACGCACAATGAGAATTATATCCTCACTCGCTACACTCCTGTATCACCCGATTGGCGAAGGAATTATATAAAGGATCGCTCGCAAGCACAAAAAGCAGAAATGCGAGCAGAATATATATGGAAAGTAGCTGAAAAAGAACGCAATAATGGGGAACTAACTCCTTACATTGAGTATAAGTATAACCACGGAGATGCTACGCATTCGCTTTATCGCTTAGACTGGGATAGCCATTTTGCAACTTATGACTGGTTCTCGAAATTGGTAGATATATCATCTATTAGCGATTTCCAGGCAAGTTGTATGGATTACAACAATTCATATAATTCCACACTCACTGAACATCATTCTGCCATTGGCACACAATTTAATTTTCAGCACAAAACAGAGACAGGAAACGTCTTTGACATCAGAGCTACAGCAGAGACATCTCTTGCTCATCGCTCGCTGGCATATCTACGTGGAGGACTATCTCATCATATTCAGTGTAAATCATGGCTTTTTACTCCTAACCTGACACTCAAGTGGGAAGAAGGCAACACAGAAGATCAACGCTGGCTTTCGTCTGCTCAAATACTATATAAAGGCACACCTCGTCTCGTTAATATGCTGCATCTTCTGCCTGTCCGTGATGATAGCGACCCCAATAATATCTCACAAGGCAATCAACATTTGAAAAATGCGTGGGAGCAGAACCTGCAGTTGCTCTATCAAAGCCGACATCGCACAATGCAACATCTCTGGCTCTTAGAAGCACAATGGCGACATGTCTTTAATGATTTTACGTTTCTTTCGGCTTACAATAGTCGCACAGGACGTCGTATATATACACCACAAAACACCAACCGCACACATTGGCTCGAAGGAGCAACAAGTTATGCAATTCCTTTGGGAAAAGCTCAAAAACTATGGCTGACAGCAAAACTATCTGGAGACTATTATCAAGGTGAAATCTTATCATATATAGATGGCACAGCTTTGTCCCAAAACCAATTGCTACAATCGCTCACCATCACTCCACAACTATATCTTACTGCTAATATAAGCAGTAAATTTAGAGCTTCAGTATTATGGTCTACGGCTTTGCAGTCCGTGCAACAGCCGCAAGCAACAAACAATTATCGGACAACAAGACTGCGTTCCGATTTCACTTGGCAACTGCCTTGGGATGTCGAGCTTCAGTCGGATATAAATACATTGATATATAAAGGTTATTCCGAACGTTCTATCAATCAAACAGCCATTCGATGGAATGCCTCCTTGCACAAATACTTCCAACTTTCGCATGGTACATTATCGGTCGGATTTAAGGTATACGACATCTTACACCAAGCAAATTCTCTGCAAACATCCATCGATCAGTTCTCTCGCATAGAAAACTACACGAATGTGATGCCTCGCTACGCCTTGTTATCTTTGGTATATATGACAAATTGGAGTAGCAAAAAAAGAAGTAAAGAATAATGAGATTACCACACTATATACAGAATGATGCAATGGACTGTGGCCCTTCTTGTTTGCGTATGATTGCGAAGTACTACGGACATCATTATACGTTACAAACACTGCGCAACAAATGTTTTATAACTCGAGAAGGAGTATCACTCTTGGGAATTTGTGATGCGGCAGAAAGCATTGGTTTTCGTACGAATGGCGTTAAACTTACTTTAAGCCAATTAGTGGAGGAAGCAAAGCTACCGTGTATTCTTCACTGGAATCAGAGTCATTTTGTGGTATGCTATGAAGTGAAGGAGACAAAAAGCGGTTTTTCCTTGACAACACAGATTGGAGAAATAGAGCGAAAGAAAAGAGAAAACGATGTGCGCTCTTAGAAAGTAGAGGAAAAGAAGCAGAAAAGACGATGGATGAACGGAAGAAAACGAGGAGAAAAGGGCGTTTTTAGATATTTCGTGCATTTTTCTCAACTTCCCTGCCCTGCTTTGTTCGTCAATATCCTTATGCTGTCAGCCAGCATCCTTATTGCGTTGGCGGATACAATATGGGTGTCCGCCAATAGCCTTATTGCATAGACGGACACCCTTAGGAAAGGCACTTTTCCAGAGTGCCACAAAAACGAGTGGCGGGAGAAGCGATGATTTTCGCGCGATTCTCGCACCGTTAGATTTACGGAATTATTTACGATGACGGACAGCGCGCAGTGCGATACCTACCCAGAGGACGACAGAAGTGGCGGCAAGGAGCAACAACCAATCCGAAAGCGAGAGCGGCACTACATTGAACACCGGTCCACCCAAATTGACGATGAGCGCCTGCCCCAGCAGAATGAGACCGGCTATCAAGAAGAAACCGCGGCAACCACGGAGGCGCGGCCACACTTGAGACGTGGCGAAGCTGCGGGCGTTGAACAAATTCCAGAATTGGAGCAGAACGAAGAAGGTGAAGAAGAGACTCAACTCGTAGTCAGATAGCAGATTGCCGCCCGTAGCTCTCACTAAAGAGAAAGATTCGGGCAAGGAGCACAAACTGTAGACATAAAAATGTTTCAGCACATAGAGGGCTACCAACAGAAGAGCTGTGAAGGCAAAGCCCGTGAGCAGAATGTTCCATCGCATGGCGGGCGTGATAATAAAGGCTTCGCGAGCGCGTGGCTGCTCTTCCATAACGTCGGAAGAAGGCGGAAGAGAGGCCAGAGCCACTGCGGCAAAGGTGTCCATAATGAGATTGACCCACAGAATTTGCGTAACGGTGAGCGGGCTTTGCGTACCCATAAACGAGCCGATAAGGACAATGAGGCAGGCGGCCACATTGACGGTGAGCTGGAAGAGAATGAATCGCTGGATATTCTTATAGAGCGAGCGTCCCCACATAACGGCATTGACGATGGAGCTAAACGAATTGTCGATAATCGTGATGTCGCTCGCTTCTTTAGCCACACTCGTGCCGTCGCCCATGGAGAGACCCACATGAGCAGCTTTCAGAGCAGGAGCATCATTGGTGCCATCGCCAGTAACGGCCACTACCTCTCCGCGCTTTTGCAGAGCTTCAACCAATCGCTTCTTATCCATCGGGCGGGCGCGGGCAATGACTTTCAATTCCCCTACCCGCTCTATCAGATCCTCATCGCTGAGAGCGGCAAACTCTGGACCTGTGATGAAAGCCTGCGCGGAATCGGCATCGGAGCAGATCCCCACTTGTCTGCCTATCTCGCGCGCGGTGCCGAGAGTGTCGCCCGTCACTATCTTCACGCCTATACCAGCAGTAAGGCAGCAACGAATGGCGGCGGGCACTTCAGCGCGTACGGGATCGGAGATGGCCACATAGCCTTGAAAGGTACTGTTGAGCGTGGCGGCATCGGGCGATGCAAGTGTGCCGCTTTGGCGCAGTGCAGAGAGTTCGGTTTCAGCAGCCTCTTGGGAGGAGAAAGCGAGATCTACAAAGCCGAGTGTGCGGAAAGCGTGCTGCTGATAAGAGAAGAGAGTTTTAAGAATTTTTTGTTGGCGAGATTCATCGAGCTGGGGACAGAAATGGAAGAGGATTTCGGAAGCTCCTTTCAGATAGATATGCCATTGTCCGTCAACGGAGGACTGGACGAGGGTGGCCATATATTTGCGCTCAGTGGAAAAGGGAATCTGATCTACGACAGCTGCCGCAGAGCGCAGGGCTTCATAGTCGTGGTGCTGCTCGGAGAGCCAGAGCAGGAGCGCGCCCTCGGTGGGATTTCCGAGCACTTCGATGTGATTGGTATCGGTATCATCAAGCGTAGCAGTGGAATTGACGGCGAGGGCTTCGGCAAAGCACATTTCGGCCAGCACCTCGGCATGAGCCACGCGCATACGGTTCTCAGTGAGCGTTCCGGTTTTGTCGGTACAAATCACAGTGGTGGCTCCCATCGTTTCGCAAGCGTGGAGATGGCGCACGAGGTTGTTGGCCTTGAGCAAGCGGCGCATACTATAGGCCAGGCTCAATGTGACGGCCATGGGTAGGCCTTCTGGAACTGCCATCACTATGATGGTGACGGCTATCATAATGCTGGAAAGGAGATACCCTGCAAAGAAAATCCAATTGAACGTGGGAGGAGCGGACAGGAAGTACTCCACCGTGCGCCCCACCAAGATGAGGGAGGCCAAGACATAACTGGCGCGGGAAACGAGGATGCTGAGTTTGTCGAGCTGCCTACTAAGAGGTGTTTGTTCCCCATTGTCGATTTGGGCAGCACGGAAAACGCGGCCGTTCTCAGTATGATCGCCAACGGCTTCCACGAGAAAGCTGCCGTTGCCTTCCATCACCTTCGTGCCGCGCAGCACACGATTGGAGGGAAACGTTGCCTCGGCATCAAAAAGTTCGGTGTGGGTAGTTTTGAAACAGATGGGTTCGCCAGTCAGCGTACTCTCATCAACTTTCAAACTATTGGCTGAAAGCAGTGTTCCATCGGCCGGAACTTCATCTCCAGTGTCGAGCAGGACAAAGTCGCCCACAACAATATCGCGACGGGGAACGGAATGGTTATGTCCGTTGCGCACCACACGCACAGGGATGTCGTCGTTGACCTGGGTGAGTACGGCAAACTCACGTTCGGCGCGCATCTCAAAATAAAAAGCCAACCCTGTGGCCAAAAGAACGGCGATGATGATGCCCAAAGGTTCAAAAAAAACAGAAACGCCGAGGCCGAGCACATAAAATTCATAGCAGGCAATCAGTATGGACAAAACGGCTGCGACGAGTAAGATAATGATGAGTCGGTCCTGAAACTTATGAAGAAACTTACGGAAGAGTGATTCTCTGGCTGCTGGCGTCAAAACATTATCACCATGTACGCGCCGGCTTTCCAGCACTTGCTCTTCGGTAAGTCCCGTAGAAAATGATTTTGTAGTCATTATAAAATCGTATAGAAAGCGGCAAAGTTACGGAACTTTCATTCGAAAAGTGAAGAGTCCTCAAAAAAGTTGCAGCAGTGAAATGTTATTTATGATTTTAAGCCTCAGAATATGCGCCAAGCAGCAAGTTTTTTTGAAGAGGAGTAGGAGAAAAAGTCTTGCTTTGGAGGAAAATTGTGTGCTTCCGTTGAAGATGCATAAGCTACCCTACTTCTCCGGTGTCGCCCCTCTTTGAGGAAGGGAGGACAATAAAAAAACTGCAATGCCCAAAGAGCATTACAGGTGAAGAGTTGTTATATAAGCCTCCACGAGTGGGAGTTGCAGATCAAAAAGAAGATTACTAACAAAGGACTTTCTGAGATTTGCCATTAATCCCAATTCGGTTATAA
>NZ_CAUTBW010000073.1:0-7722 GCF_963536905.1 uncultured Alloprevotella sp.
AACTTCACGCTCCAACTAACTACTGAATGGCAGAATTTTGAAATCAAAACCAGCAAGGGCACTTTCAATGCCAATAATCTTTTCCAATTTCAAGCAGAGAAATGTGACATGCTTCTCGACGATATAAAAATCGTTCGTACGAAGACTAAAATTCTTGCACCTTCTGTTCTGAATCCTGTTAATCTTTCTTCCACATCCTTTGTAGCGAGATGGAAACCTACGAAGGATGCCAAGAGCTATCTGCTCAATGTCTACTATAAAGGGATGCCCGATGAGGTGATTCCTGAGACCACTGTGGTGGAAAACTTTGATGCGATAAGTTTCAATGAAAGCACCCGAAAGATAAATCTAACCACTCCTAATTATCCACAAGGATGGGACATTGATGTTTCCTCCAAAGGCAAAAAGGATGTCTGTACAGATGCAGCCGATTTGCATTCTGGAAAGCTCTCTCTCAATTTTGATGAAGAGGGCGACTACATCATGACACCAGTTTCTCCAGCTCCTATCACGAAGGTCTCATTCTGGGTGAAACCAAGCAGTATGGAGACAGAACCCAATTTCTCTTACTCCATGGTGGGAGTGTCGGCTCTGATAGGCGGCAGCTGGACACCTATTGCCTACATTCCCAATAGTTGGATGCAGAAAGATGGAGGTTTCTATACTTTAGACCAAAACGCCTTGGGCGATAATGCCACTCAGATAAAGATAGAATACATTCAGAAGAATCTTCTCTCTTTTGCCATCGATGATGTGACATACACCTATAAAACTTTGCCCATTCCGAAACCTTTCATAACGGACAAGGAAGTGACAGATACATTCTGTGTGGTTTCAGGCATCCATCCAGAGTACGAATATTTCTATTCTGTCAAGGCGAAAGATGGCGACGTTCTCTCCGATCCCTCTAATGACGTTTGGGTCGACGGAATCGTAGGAGTCACCCCTATGCCGAAAGAACCAAC
Organism: uncultured Alloprevotella sp.; assembly: GCF_963536905.1. NCBI lineage: Bacteria > Pseudomonadati > Bacteroidota > Bacteroidia > Bacteroidales > Prevotellaceae > Alloprevotella > uncultured Alloprevotella sp. The sequence continues at coordinate 966 of NZ_CAUTBW010000073.1, forward strand.
AAACGTTTCTGCAACAAGCTATACGGCCAATTGGGAAGCTTTGTATCATGCAGATAAGTATCAGTTGAACACCTATCAGATAGTTCAGCCCAAGGAAGAGACTTCCGATGTGGTCGTTCTTCATGAAACTTTCAATCGGATAAACGAAGGCTCTGTCGAACAGCCATCTGTCACTTACGACCGTACGGCTTCTTTGGCACAACGCGGCGAGACCGATACCGACTGGATGCAGCAGTTGCCAGCGTGGGCGAAAGGGATGGCAGGTACGCAGGAAACGAACTATTATTTAGGGTTGGCAGGTCTTGTGGTATCGCCACGTTTGTCTTTGGATTGTAATAGCGGAATCTTCGAAGTAGATTTGAAAGCCTACAACACACACCCAGGAGACACACTCTTTGTGCTTGTGATGAAAGAATATAGCGATCGCGTGGCTTTGGATGCACGCGTGCTGCCGATGGGAACAACTCCAGGTTACACTACTGGAACTGTGAGCTTCGACAATCTAGTGACGGATTGGAATCAGCGTCGAAACATAAAACTCGCATTCATGAGTATGTACGGCAAACCCTTCTATCTTGACGAAGTCACTGTGCGGCAAACCGTAAAGGCAGGAGAGAAATTATATCGCCCCACAAAAACATTCTTCACAGACAAATGTTCTTATGAGGTTCGTGATTTAGAGCCTAACCACGATTATGCTTATAGTGTGATTGCTTTGGCAAAGAAATACTCCGACTCCTATGTCTCTAATGCTTCTGACCTCAAAGATGTGCACAACGCTACCACGGCAGTACAACCCGTGGAGGATTCCATGCTACGCATTATTCCGTCGAAAGGAAGGATTGATGTTTATCTGGCAGCAGCTGCTGATATTCATATTTATGATATGCGCGGCTGTTTGGTGGGTAAAGCATCTTCCGCTTCCCCCTCTCACCATTCCTTCTCTCTCTTGCCCGGTCTCTATGTTGTGAAGGTAAACGATATAGCCGAAAAGGTCGTTGTGCGATAACCCTATGGAGAGTATCATAATCGTGTGCTAGAAAAACTTTTATCCCCTCACTCCTCACCAGCGGAAGACTCTATAAGAGCATTCCGCTGTTTTTTTGGTCTTGTGTTGAAACGATGTGTGGAAGTAGATAGATCTGTTAGAACTTATCATTGTGTTTTTGAAACGTTTTAGAAAAGAGGCGAATTGTGGTGAGCGTGAATATCCTTATTGCGTTTGAAAAAGCAATAAGCCTGTCAGCTAGCATCCTTATTGCGTCAGCCGACGCGCTTATTGTAGCGGAGCGCCCAATTATGATAGTAGAGAAGCTGAAGAATCTGACTTTTCTCCAACTGGTTTTTTGTTGTCACATCCTATAAATTATTGTCTATCAAATTATTTTCTCTGAGTGTGACGACGTGACAACAAAATAAGATATTTTATAGGGAGAGGAGGAGCTTCTTCCGTGTATGCTCGCTTTTTACTAGTAAGAGCCATTTTTCTAAAATTAAGTGTTACTTTTAACGCTGAAAACATAATTCTCTATGGGCAAAAGCGTGACAACATATCTGATAGATGGTGACCCGAATGGTACTAAATATGCTTTTATTAGTAATAAGATTTGTCAGATGTATGTAATTCCTCGATCCAACCTCTCTATTTTAGCAGAGCGTCGTGAACTGCAAACACCAGCTTTTTATATCTTGTTGGGAGAAGACGAACAAACAAAACCTAAAGCATATATTGGAGAAACAGAGAATTTTCGTGAGCGAGTGAAAGCTCATGATAGTAATAAGACATTTTGGCAAAAGGCTTTGTTGTTTATCTCTAAAGATGCTGCAATGACCAAGGCAGATGTTCAATTCTTAGAGTATCGAGCAATCGAAGAAGCAAAAGAAACGAGTTCTTTTGTGTTGGATGAAAACAAGCAAACGCCCAAAGCTCCGAACCTTCCAGAGTATAGACAAGATGATATGGAAGAATTCTTTGAAGATGTAAAGTTTCTCACGTCGTTTATAGGCTGCGGAATTTTTGAAACCATAAAAGTTAAAGAAGAACATCTCTTTTTTGTGAAAGGGCGTGGATGTGATGCAAGAGGCTTCTATCATAGTTCGGGGTTTACTATCTTGAAAGGAAGTAAAATTTCCAAAACTGCTACACCATCCATGCAATGGAAGGAGCGGCGGAGCGAAATGCTAAAAGAATATACCGAAGAGACAGAGGATGGGACTTTGGTTCTGAATTCTAACTTTAAGTTTACAAGCCCAAGTACTGCAGCTGAGTTTTGTCTGGGTAGATCAGAAAATGGTTGGAAGAGCTGGAAGGATAAAGACAATAATACTCTAGATTCCGTGTATAGAAAGTCACTAGAATAGGAACAAAGTAAAGGCATGTGGAGAAACGACCGATATATCTTTATATTCTCAGATAGAAAGATATACAATGCGAAATGTCACTTATAGAAATGTTTTTTGGGGGGACTATATGCCGTTATGACAATAATAAACGTTGATTCTTTGTTGTCACAGAAAAAAAGGATAAATTTGATTCGTGAAAATATGGCTTGTAGATCCAGAATTAAGAATATAAAATAAAGATGGCAAAAGGAAAACCTTTTATCAAGTGGGTTGGTGGTAAAAGCCAGTTAATAGAGCAATTGGACGCGTTGCTCCCAGCTGACTTTGATAAATGGAAAGATGTGACATATATTGAGCCCTTTGTGGGTGGAGGGGCAATGCTTTTCTATATGCTTCAGCGTTATCCTAATATACAGCACGCAATTATCAATGATATAAATAAAGATCTTACGACTTGTTATAAAACTGTGCGCGATATGCCACAGCCACTCATTGAATCATTGAAAGCGATTGAAGAACGCTATCTAAATCTTGAAGATGAAGAACAGAGAAAAGAATTCTTTTTGAATGTTCGTAATCGATATAATGAGAAAAATTTATCTCCTATAGAGAATACCACGCTTTTTTTCTTTCTAAATAGAACCTGTTTTAATGGTTTGTATCGAGTGAACCAAAAAGGTAATTTTAATGTTCCTTTTGGGAGGTATGCTCATCCCAAAATTTGTGATGCAGAAACAATTTGTAGAGATAGTGAATTGCTCCAGCGTGTTGAGATTCTGACAGGCGATTTTGAAGAGACTTTTAAGTATTGTGGAAATCATACTTTTTTCTATTTCGATCCGCCTTATCGCCCTTTGAGTGATACTTCTAGTTTTAATAATTACGCTAAAGAATCATTCAACGATGATGCCCAAGTACGCTTGAAAGAGTATTGCGATATGCTGAATGCTGCGGGGCATAAATTCATGTTGAGTAATTCGGACTGCAAGGGGAAGAATGAAGAAGATAACTTTTTCGATTCACTTTATAGTGCCTATCAGATTAAACGTGTCTGGGCTTCACGCAGTGTAAATGCTAATCCAAATAAGCGAGGTAAGCTTACAGAAATTTTGGTACATAATTATCCAGAGATAAAGCAGGCTGTCTTGCGTGATAATGTGTTGCATGACTTGTTTTCAGTAGAAAAAGCTTGTATGTATCCTATAAAATAAAATACTTATGAGAAACTTTGATACATTTATGTCTCAACTATATGAGACAAATCAAACACTTGATTTTTTCTGTGATTTTGATAAGATTTCAAAAAATGTTGATGATGTGAAGTTGAGCCTTTGTATGTTGAATAGCTTGATAGGTACTTCGGATATGCGCCAAGCTGTGGAAACAATTTGGAATCGTGATAGAACGGCTTTTAATGTTATGGATATACTGATTGCTGTTAGGAGTGAGGGAAAGAAAAAAGTTTTAGATTCTTTGGGTCGTTGTGTAGAACTAAATACTCTATTCAGCTCTGTAGATGGAGTGATGGAATTCTTGAATAATACGGGGTTGGCTTCTGTTTTTCAATCGAGAAAGATAACCAATCTCGTAGATTATGTGTTTGGCGTAGAAACGGGGTTGGATACAAATGCGCGGAAGAATAGAAGTGGTCATATTATGGAGGATATGGTTAGCCAAATATTTATTGAAAATCAAGTTGAATATAGGCAAGAAGTATATTCAAGAGAGTGGCCTTTGATTACACAAGTTCTTGGTGATGATGAAAAGCGTTTTGATTTTGTTGTAAAGACCCCAATAAAAACTTTTCTTATTGAAGTAAATTTTTATACTAGTGGTGGCTCAAAACTAAATGAAGTGGCTCGTTCTTATTCAGATATTGCTCCTAAAATAAATTCCGTTCCAGGATTTGAGTTTGTTTGGATAACAGATGGCATAGGATGGAAGAGTGCAAGGAATAAACTTCAAGAGGCTTTTGTGAATATTCCGAGTATCTATAATCTAACGAACATAGACGACTTTATATCTATTATTAAGCGATGATATCATCCTATTATAAATCTCCTAATAAAGATTTCACGCTGATAGAAGGAGACTGTGTAGAGACATTATCAAAGTTTCAATTTTATTTTGATATGATCTTTGCAGACCCGCCTTATTTTTTGTCAAGTGGGGGGATAAGTTGCCAAAGTGGGAAAGTCGTCTGCGTTGATAAGGGCGATTGGGATAAAGTTCTGACGCCTGAGGAAATGGATGCTTTTAATTTGCGTTGGCTTACGGCTTGCCGTGAACATATGCGTGATAATGCCACCATTTGGATTTCTGGTACACACCATAATATTTTTAGCGTTCAGCAACAGCTCTTAAAACTGGGGTTTAAGATATTGAATGTAATAACTTGGGCCAAAACAAATCCTCCACCAAATATATCTTGTCGATATTTTACGCATAGTACAGAGTTTATTATTTGGGCTCGCAAAAACTCAAAAACGCCTCATTTTTATAACTATGCTTTGATGAAAGCATTGAATGCTGGTAAGCAAATGACCGATGTGTGGCAAATACCAGCAATAGGGAAATGGGAAAAATCCTGCGGGAAGCATCCTACGCAAAAACCTATAGCCGTACTGTCTAGGTTGATTCAAGCTAGCACGAAACCCAATGCTTGGATTCTTGATCCTTTTAGTGGTAGTGCTACTACCGGAATAGCAGCAAATCTCCTTGGGCGTCGGTATCTAGGGCTGGAAATGGAAAAAAGCTTTTTAAGTATGAGCAAAGCTCGAAGAGAGGAATTGGAGAATATTACTATTCGTCAGAGTTATATTGAGCGATTACAGAAAGGAAATCATATCCTTTCTTCTAATGCTTTATCATTGGCCGAAGAACCTGAAAGCGACCATAGTGCTCCTTGGTTTTAATGTATTCCTTCTTCTATACGAATTAATATTTTCGCTGCAAAAATTTTGTAGTAATAGAATAATATCTTTATATTCGCAGATAGAAAGATATACAACGCAAAATGTCACTCGTAGAAAAGTTTTTGGACTATTTAGCCGCGGATAAAGGCTACTCTTTGCGGACGATAGAAGCATATCGCAACGCTTTGGAACAGTTCGAGAACTTTTTCCGGAATGTCGATACAAATCTGGAGTGGGAAACGCTGGATTCCGACGTTATTCGAAACTGGGTGGTAGAGCGTTTGGAAAATGGCCTTTCAGAGCGTTCTATGAAACAGCATTTGAGTGCCGTCCGTTCTTTCTATCGCTTTCTGTTGCTGACTAAGGTGGTTGAAAAAGATCCTTCGCATCTCGTTCGTAATCCGAAAGTGGGAAAACAACTTCCCACGTTTCTGAAACAGAGCGAAATGGATCGGCTGCTCGATGAGGTGAATTTTACTCAAGATTTCGAGGGGCGTCGCGACCATCTGATTCTGCTCACGTTTTATTCCACAGGCGTTCGTGTCAGTGAATTAGTAGGGCTAGAGCGGTCGGATGTTGATTTTTCGCAACGTCAGCTGAAGGTGACAGGAAAGAGGAATAAGCAACGCATCATCCCTTTTGGAGAAGAGTTGCTCCATGATATGAAACTCTATGAAGAAGAGTTGCAACCACTGACGGGGCAGAACAATGGTCCACTCTTTGTGGACAATAAAGGACAGCGTCTCAGTACGGCGCAAGTGCGCTGCATAGTGGAAAAATATCTGTCGAAGGTTACATTACAGAAAAAAAAGAGTCCGCACGTGTTGCGTCATACGTTTGCTACTGTTATGCTCAACAATGGAGCCGACTTAGAAGCTGTAAAGGAGCTTCTCGGTCACGAAAGTTTAGCGACAACAGAAATTTATACGCACACAACATTTGCCGAACTCAAAAAAGAATATGAAAATGCCCATCCTCGGGCTTAACTATTAAAAAAGGAGGTTTTTATGGAAATCAAAGTTAAAGCTATCCATTTCAATGCTACAGACAAACTTCAAGACTTCATCGAGAAGAAAGTTGTAAAACTCGAAAAACTCGAAGAGAATATCACCAGTGTAGAAGTAACCCTAAATATTGTAAAACCTGAAGCTGCTAATAACAAGGAAACAGCAATTCATCTCTTTGTTCCTGGCGCAGAACTACACGCAGAGAAAACCTGTGATACTTTTGAAGAAGGTGTAGATCTTTGTGTTGACATCCTCAAGCGTCAATTGGAAAAACAAAAAGAAAAGAAATCAGGCAAGTGAGGCCTTGTGAGATAAATAAAAAGCTGTCCGCATGAAAAATTCTTTGAAAATGTTTTGCGGATAAAATTTAATCACTAACTTTGCAGCCGTTTCGGGAAAGGTCCTGACGACTGCAAAGTTTTCCAATTCTTAGAAACAAGGGCAAATACCAGAGTGGCCAAATGGGGCAGACTGTAAATCTGCTGGCTTACG
>NZ_CAUTBW010000074.1:0-7685 GCF_963536905.1 uncultured Alloprevotella sp.
ATAGTATCGCCAACATAAACTTTTATATCGAGTCCTTTATGATAACGACGAAATGACGACCGATAGCCTACTCTACTTGTAATACGTCGGCTGTCGGTCGGCATTGCAAAATTGCGTAAATCAATACGATATGTTTCTGGAATCTGATCTTGGCTATAACAATGAGTGCGCGTGGTATTCCAACTAGAGTAAAGGTCGCCCGAAGGTCTTTCTACGTTCTCGCGCTGAATCAGTCGATTGAGTGCTAGAGAATCAACCGAGCGTACTTTTCTATCGACAGGAGCTTGCATAGATATCATATCTTGCGCGGTAGCTGAAAGCGTACATCCTAAGAGAAAAACACCTAAGCCAAATTTTCGAAGTGCTGAAAAATTCATTCGTTCGTGTTACAATTAAGGAAGCCAAAAGCTTCTTATTATTATACGTATCGGTCACAAAGTTACGACTTTGTAGCATACTGACAATAAGTATGCTCAAAAAATTAGTTAAATCAATTGTGTCTAGATAGCAAATAACAAGTTAAATCAGTATATATAAAAATCTTTCGTAAGTTGTTGATACTGTTCTGATCTTTCTCCTTTTTCGTCCATCAAGAGTAAAGTATCTTCCGTGAAGACACTTTCAACTTTTGATAAAGCACACAACAAACGTTTAGGTGCCTTAAAAGGACGAGTGACTACTCGAGTCAAACGATTAAGGACAAAACCTCGAACAATAGCTTCCACCATAAAACGCTCGCGAGCTACTGTAGGAATGATAACATATAAGCGTCCTGTGTCACATAAGAGTCGAGATACTTGTTGTAATAAAGTCGCAAAACTCAATCCTACAGTATGACGCGCGCTGGCTCGTGCAGCATCAGGAGGAAGGAGATCTTCTTCAAAAAAAGGAGGATTAACCAATATGGTATCAAAGCCTTTAGAATCTTGAAAATTGGAAATATCTTCGCATACAATACTTATGCGGGAAGCCCAAGGCGACCTTACTGCATTCTCCTTTGCTTGCAATGCTGCCTCTCTCTCGATCTCAACACCATACACATATGCTTGAGAACGCTGAGCTGCCATGATGGAGATAAGTCCGGACCCACAACCAATATCAAGAATTCTGTTAGACTTAGAAACATCGGCCCAAGCCCCGAGAAGTACTCCATCTGTTCCCACTTTCATCGCACAGCGATCGTGGTATATTTTAAATTGTTTGAATTCAAAGAAATTTGTCATACCCTCATAAACTTAAAAGTACTAAAAATAGTATGAAAAGCCGACATTCTTTTATTGCTTTTTGGTGTTTCGAGGCGTTTAAGCTATCTTTGCTCTCCATTTTGGGACTTTTTATTTTTATTTTCCCAGTTTCGAAAGATTTATCATGAACGAAAAAGATATTTCCGCTAATCCATTCTCCCTCATTGCTGATTTCGAGGGAGATATTGCGCAGTTGTTTGCAACACCTTTTGATGAAATTCTACCTATCTTGCCACTGCGTAACTTGATGCTTTTTCCTGGTGTAGTTGCTCCTGTTACTGTCGGACGAGAATCATCTCTTCGCCTCATCGAGCAAGCCGAAAAAAAAGGTACAGTCATTGCTGTTGGCTGCCAACGTGATGCTAGTGTTGAAACACCCCATGTATCAGATCTCTACCCCATTGCTGTCGTAGCAAAGGTTATGCGTGTTATCGAACTCCCCAATGGCAACAAGTCTGCAATCTTACAGAGCTTTGGTCGTATTCGCTTGGGAGAGGAGACTCGCCAAAAGCCCTTTCTTCGTGCACACGTTGAAAAACTAAAAGACATCTTACCAAGTAAGGACGATAAAGAATACGAAGCGTTGGCTGATGCTTGCAAAGATACTACTATTCGCTTTATTCATATTTCTGAATCTTATCCTGAAGAAGCTGCTTTCGCCATTAGAAATATTGGCCACCCTATATTTCTTCTCAATTTTATATGCACAAATTTACCCTTTGAATTAGATGAGAAAGCAGAACTCTTAAGCGAGAATGATCAATGTCAACGAGGCTATAAGTTACTCTCCATATTGAATCGTGAACTTCAGTTTGCAATTCTCAAACAAAATATTCAAAATCAAACGCGTGAGGAGCTAGATAAGCAGCAGCGCGATTATTTTCTCCAACAACAGATTAAGAATATTCAGAGCGAACTGGGTGATGAGCAAAATGAAGATGTGACAGAACTAATAAATAAGGCCAGTCTTATTGAGTTGCCATCGAAAGTACGAGAGGTCTTTGATAAAGAACTAAAGAAACTACAACGTATTCCTCCTCAAAGCCCAGATTATAATATAGAACTCAACTATGCACAAACACTAGTGAGTCTGCCGTGGGGGAGAAAAACTGATGATAATCTCAATATAAAAAATGCAGAAAAAGTTTTAAATCACAATCACTATGGAATGGAGAAAGTCAAAGAACGCATATTGGAGCATTTGGCTGTTTTAAAGTTCCGTAACGATATGAAAGCTCCTATCCTGTGTCTTTATGGCCCTCCAGGAGTTGGTAAAACTTCGTTAGGCAAATCTATTGCTGACGCGTTAGGTCGACAATATGTACGCATCAGCTTGGGAGGTGTACACGATGAAGCAGAAATCCGTGGACATCGTAGAACATATATAGGTGCTATGCCTGGACGTATTATAAAAAGCATACAAAAAGCAACTACAGACAATCCTGTATTTATCCTTGATGAAATTGATAAGGTCAGTGAGCGCAATTTTAATGGTGATCCGCAAAGTGCTTTACTTGAAGTTCTCGATCCTGAGCAGAATAAAGCCTTCCATGATAATTTCTTGGATGTAGATTATGACCTTTCCAATATTTTCTTTATAGCCACAGCGAACTCTCTCCAAAACATCCCCACTCCTTTACTCGATCGTATGGAAATTATAGAGGTGGAAGGATATCTAACTGAGGAGAAGATTCAGATTGCTAAACGCCACTTAATTCCGAAAATAGAAAAAGAATTAAAAATAAATGCAGACTCTCAACTGAAGGTAAAATTTAAGCCTAAAGCCTTTGAATTTCTCATTGAGAATTATACTAGAGAAAGTGGTGTGCGTCAACTTGAGAAACAATTAGATAAAATTTATCGCAAGATGGCCTATCGCACTGAATTAGAGGAGTCTAACAAATTTAAGAGTACAGGAATTGATGCTACCAAGATAGAAGAGTTACTAGGTAAACCACTATTCAACCGCGATAAATATCAAGGAAATAAATACGCAGGTGTTGTTACAGGCTTGGCGTGGACAAGTGTAGGTGGAGAAATCCTATTTATAGAAACAAGTATAAGCCGCTCCAAAGCTCCCAAACTTACATTGACAGGAAACTTGGGTGATGTAATGAAAGAAAGTGCTGTTTTAGCACTAGAATACATTAAAGCTCATGCAGAAAAGCTCAAACTGAATAGTAACATCTTTGACCATTGGAGCATTCACGTACACGTACCAGAAGGAGCAACACCTAAGGATGGTCCTTCTGCTGGTATCACAATCGCCACGTCTTTAGCTTCCGCTCTGACCCAACGAAAAGTACGCGCTAATACAGCTATGACGGGTGAGATTACTTTGCGTGGCCGTGTTCTTCCTGTTGGTGGAATTAAAGAAAAGATTCTTGCTGCTAAGCGGGCTGGTATTAAAGATATCATCATGAGCGTGGAAAATACAAAAGATATTGAGGATATTAATCAGAAATATATTGATGGATTGACATTCCACTTTGTTGAGAATGTCTTTGAAGTACTTGACATTGCTCTTCTCAAAGAAAAAGTAGACAACGCTATCAACCTTGATATAAAAGAAGATAATGATCATCACTGATAAGCGAGCTGGAAGATTCTTTACTCTCCAACATACCGATACCAACTCTGCAGCTAGAGCTGGAAGCATTGAAACAGACCACGGAACTATTGAAACCCCGATTTTTATGCCTGTCGGAACGGTAGGTAGCGTTAAAGCTGTACACTTGCGGGAGATAAAGGATGACATCAATGCACAAATCATTTTAGGGAATACTTATCATCTCTATTTGCGCCCAGGACTCGAAGTCTTAGAAGCAGCAGGAGGATTGCATAAGTTTAATGGGTTTGACCGCCCTATACTTACAGACAGCGGAGGCTTTCAAGTCTTTTCGCTTACAGGAATCCGAAAGCTCACTGAGGATGGCTGCGAATTCCGCTCTCATATTGACGGTTCAAAACATTTCTTCTCTCCTGAGCGAGTTATGGATATAGAGCGAACAATAGGTGCAGACATCATAATGGCCTTCGATGAATGCCCGCCAGGAACAGCGGACTATGCTTATGCACAAAATAGCTTAACGCTCACGCATAATTGGTTGGAACGTTGTGTTACTCAATTTAATAGTACTCTCCCTAAGTACGGTTATCATCAGGCACTCTTCCCTATTGTCCAGGGTTGTATTTATAAAGATCTGCGACAAGAAAGTGCGCGTTTTGTAACAGACTTAGATGCAGAGGGGTATGCTATCGGTGGACTTGCCGTGGGCGAACCCACGGATGTGATGTATGAAATGATTGAAGTTGTCAATGATATCTTACCACAAGCAAAACCACGCTACTTGATGGGTGTTGGAACTCCCGTCAATATATTGGAAGGTATCGAACGCGGTGTAGATATGTTCGACTGCGTGATGCCGACGCGCAATGGTCGCAACGCGATGCTCTTCACTTCAGAAGGTATTATGAATATGCGCAATGCTAAATGGGCAAAAGACTTCTCACCTGTTGATCCCAATGGTACAAGCTTTGTCGACTCAGCTTATACTAAAGCATATCTCCATCATTTGTACAAAGCTAAAGAGTTGCTTGCCATGCAGATTGGTAGCATTCACAATTTGGCCTTCTATCTCTGGCTTGTGCGAGAAGCTCGCAAGCATATTCTTGCAAATGACTTCTCAACATGGAAAAAGATGATGGTTGAGAAAGTAAGCCGTCGCTTATAATTTTATATAAGATGAAGAAGATAACATTTCCACACTTCAAATGGGGAAGACATAGCAAAGGAGAGAACTCCAAAAGGAAGTCCTCTTCTCACAAGGAGATATTTGGCAATTTGCTGATAAAGATGGGATTTCTACGCATCGATAGATATATCATGTGGCAATTTCTCTCCACCTATATTTTCTTGATAGCCATCATTATTACCATTGCAGTTATCTTCGACTACAATGAAAAGATTGATAAGATTTCTTCAAGCCATGCAAGTTGGAATAAAATAATCTTCGACTATTATGCCAATTTCATCCCCTACTTCTCCAATCTTTTCAGCCCACTATTTGTCTTCATTGCTGTTATATTCTTTACAACAAAGCTAGCAGGCAACTCTGAAATAATAGCTATGAAATCTACGGGTATGAGCTTCAAACGCCTGCTGCGCCCCTATATGATTTCTGCCACTCTCATTGCAGCTACCACTTTCTTTTTGGGAGCCTACATTATTCCAAGAGGTAATATTGCGCGTGTGAACTTTGAGAACCATTACATCAAAAAGAAAGATGTCACAAGTATCGACAACATTCAAATGCAAGTAGATACAGGAGTTTTTGCCTATATTACGCATTTTGATAATCAGACAAAAAGCGGTTATGGCTTCTCACTAGATAAAATTTCTGGTAAAAAACTCGTATCTCGCCTCACAGCACAAACCATTGAATACGATACGCTGGCGGATAAACGGTATAGTTGGACACTACGAATGTACGAAAAACGCACACTACGCGGTATGCGCGAAAAAGTGGAACGAGGAGATAAATTAGATAGCATCATCATGATGGAGCCTCGCGACTTTTTCTTCGTCCGCAATCAGCAGGAAACCATGACCTTGCCTGAACTAAGCGAGTTTATCGACAAACAAAAGTTACGCGGTGCTGCTGGCATCAGTACCTTTGAGGTAGAATATCACAAACGATTTGCCATGCCTTTTGCTGCTTTTATCCTTACATTGATAGGAGTCTCTCTTTCCACAGAGAAGAGGAAGAATGGTATGGGAACAAGTATCGGTGTAGGGCTAGCTCTTAGCTTTGGATACATCCTTTTCCAAACAGTGAGTGCAACCTTTGCCATTAATGCAAATATGTCGCCTATGTTAAGTGTATGGATGCCCAATATTATTTTTGCCATCATAGCGTTTGTTCTATACAAACGTACTCCACAATAAATTATGACTATATGAAAGAACGTGAAGACATATATTTTGAGGATCTAGCCCTCTCGGATGACGTGCTAGATGCCCTCTACGACATGAGGTTTGAAAAATGTACTCCTGTTCAAGCTCGTTGTATTCCAACAATTTTGGAGGGTAAAGATATCATTGGGATAGCACAAACAGGTACAGGTAAGACTGCCGCCTATTTGCTACCTATTTTAACACTCTTGAGAAGAGAGCCCCACCCCACTGAAGCTATTAACTGTCTTATAATGGCTCCCACACGAGAATTAGCACAACAAATTGATCAAGCCTTGCAGGGATTTGGGTACTATGTTAGTGTAAACGGTATTGCCGTTTATGGTGGCAATGACGGAGTGCGCTTTGAACAAGAAAAGCGTAGTCTCAAACAGGGTGCAGATATTGTCATCGCCACACCTGGACGCCTTCTCACTCATCTTGACTTAGGAAATATTGACTTGAGTCGCACAACTTACCTCATCTTAGATGAGGCAGACCGTATGTTGGATATGGGTTTCTCTGAAGATATTCTAAAAATTGTGGAGCAGTTGCCTGAAAAACGCCAAACCATCCTTTTCTCTGCAACGATGCCAGATACTATCGACAAATTTGCTCGTAGCATTATGCACAATCCTGTGGAAATCAGACTTGCTGTTAGTAAGCCTGCAGAGAAAATCCAACAGAGCATTTATGTATGTAGGGAAACAGATAAAAATATAATTATACGTCATCTCTTCAAGCAGCATAAACCTGAACGCGTTATTATCTTTTGTTCATCCAAACAAAAAGTAAAAGAACTCAACATACTTCTAAAACGTGCTCACTTTAATTGCGAAGCAATGCATTCTGACTTGCTTCAACAGCAACGCGATGAAGTGATGTTAAACTTTAAGGCAGGTCGAACTGACATACTCGTTGCAACAGATATTGTAGCACGCGGCATTGACATCAATGACATACAAATGGTTATTAACTATGATGCCCCGCGCGATGCTGAGGACTACGTTCATCGCATTGGCCGAACCGCCCGTGCAGGCCGCAACGGTATAGCTGTAACACTTGTGGGAGAAAAAGATCTCTATGCTCTCCATAATATTGAAAAATTACTGGCGGAAAAATTACCACGAACTCCCCTACCAGAAGGACTTAAGGAGCCAGAGGTACAAACAAGAAAAAATCGTAATGAGCATAGGAGACATGGAAACCAACGAACCAATACCACCCCAAAAAACACACAAGGACATCAGCAGGTACGACGCCGTAAAAAGATCGCCAATGCAGCAAACAAACCTGTCCAATAAGAAATTTTATAAAAGGAAGAGTCTATAATCATTGAAAGAACAAACAGGTAACGTATCATATCTATTATTTAAAACGATACCCGTCCTCGAGAATACAATACTTGTATTTGGAAATAGAATACTCGGATTTTTCTATACAATAAAGAAAGCCGACAAGAGCAAAAGAACTCATGTCGACAGATC
>NZ_CAUTBW010000075.1:0-7433 GCF_963536905.1 uncultured Alloprevotella sp.
TTTTAGGCTTTTATTGAAACTTTTTTGAGGAAAAGAAGAACTGCTTATCCCGAATTGGGGTTTTGATTTTTTATAATAAAAAACTATATTAAATTAAGAAGAAACTCGAAAAGATGTTGCAAGTATAAATGTGTCACGTAAAATTCGTATTTTTGCCTTATAAATTTTTGAAGCAATCAGATCATTAGGAAAAATAATACAATGGATAGTAGGTATAGTACTTAGTCTTTACCTACTTATCCTATTTGTAATTAACTTCTCTCCTACCCAACGCATCATAGCAAATGCCATCCAAAATACATTGTCGGAGAAGTTACACACTACGGTAACTATTGGTAATATCAACATCGGATTATTTAACCGTGTCATCATTAAAGATCTAAACATAAAGGACCAAAGTCAGCAACTCTTGCTTGGATGCGATTTGGCAACAACTAAATTTGAAATCAAACCTCTATTATGGGGGGAAATCTCCCTAAGAACGGTGTCGCTCTTAGATGCGAACATACAACTCTATAAGAAAGCGGCAAACTCCCCCACGAATTTCCAATTCATCATCGATGCACTGAAATCAAAAGAAGAGAAAAAAGAAGAAGCACTAAATCTTCGCATCAACAGTGTTATCTTGCGTCGTGTCAATGTCACTTGGAATGAATGGTACAAAGCACAGAGTCCAGGAAAAATTAATTTTTCACACCTTTCGATAAGAGATATTAGTTCCAATATCAGTTTAAAACGCCTTACGCTGGACAGTATCAATCTCCGCGTGCGTGCTCTTTCCTTTAAAGAACAGAGCGGATTAGACATTAAAAAACTAACGTTCCGCCTTATTGCCAACCATCATAAAGCTATACTGACAAACTTCGATTTACGACTATCAAATTCTTATATAAATCAAAGCCGTATTGTTTTTACATATGATGATAGCTCAATACAAACGCTGGGATATACCCTTACATGCCGAGGTGCCATAGATCAGGCCCAACTATCAACTGAAGACTTTTCATTTGCCATCCCACAGTTCAAAGGACTTAAAGAAACTCTTTCTTTAGCAACCTATTACTCTATAAATAACAACAGGTTAAGCTTCAACAACATTCAAATAAAAAACAAAAATGAGCATCTAAATCTATTAGCTTCCTTTACACTAAACAGAACGAATGGAAAAATTAATGATTTAGCACTTAACATCCATCAATTCTCACTAACACAGAGACTTGGGCAGAGACTCTTCATGCATTTCAGTCACAAAGAAACACCTGCCATCTTTTCTCGGGTAGGTAACATTGATTACTCTGGCATTATACGAATAAAACTCGGTAAATCCTATTCGGCTAAAGGCTTATTGAAGACTGGCGTAGGGAGTTTCAACGAAGCGTTAACTTATAAAGACGAACGATTATCAGGGAGCGTTAAAGGGAAAGCTTTCGCATTGGCAGAAATCGTCGGAAAGAAAGACCTACCTTCTCAAATCACATTCAATCTTCAAGGAGAAATTTTACTAAATAAGCAGACACCCAAAAGCAATGCTAATATTAGTATAGAGAAGTTTGAACTTAAAAACTATCTCTACCACGGCATTACAAGTCAGTTAAAACTAGCAAATAAATATTTTGAATTAAGCCTAAAATCAACAGATCCCAATATGTTGCTGGGAGTAAATATAGAAGGTAATCTCAAAAAGTTAACTCCTTACAATATTCGCGTAAAGGCAGACATTCATAAACTGAATCCAGCATCTCTACATCTGACACAACATTTTGGGAAAGCCAGCTTTGCCACTTCGCTTGAAGGTACATTGAAAGATTTAAACTTACAAAATCCTATTGCTCAAGTAAAAATACGAAATTTCAGCATGTTTGACAATGATTCCACCTATCAGTGTCAGCAACTAAATATATCCACAACAACACAGTCTTTACACCTAAGAAGCGACTTTGCAGATGCAGATATACAAGGACCGATGGATTTACAAAAGCTCAAAAAGAGTATTTTCCATATTTTAGCAAAATCTGTTCGAGGGCTTATAGAATTGACAGACAAAGAAAAAGGAGAGAAATGGGCATTTAATGTACAAGTAAAGAAAACAGATATTCTTCGCCGACTCCTTAATATCCCCATCTACATTTCAAATGTTGCAACACTCCGAGGTTACATTAATCACGAGAGCAATGCAACATCCATAACATTTGATACAAAAGACGTCATATATGACGGACTAGAATTAAAAGATATAAGTCTGTATTTCAACAGTAAAGAAGATAGCGCTAAACTATTACTACAAGCAAAGAAAACCTTTGAAGAAACCAATATTCAAGTGGTAATTGACGGAAAAGCAGAAAAAGGAAAGATGCTGACAAATATCTATTGGGACGAATATATAAATCATGAAATAGGAGGTTCACTAAAGTTCACTACCAATTTCTCAAACGAAGGAAAGCTTATTAACATAGATATTCATCCTACAAACTTTCACATAGGAGATAGTATCTGGGATATTGATAGAGGACAACTTACTTATACGCGTCAGAATCTTGACATTAGAGCTTTTTCAATAAGACATAGCGATCAAAAATTAAACATCTTTGGAAAACTATCTTCTAATCCGGAGGATTCTATCTACGCTCAACTACAAAAAATAGATGTAGCTTACGTTATGAATCTTGTGGACTTCCACGCAGTAGACTTTGCCGGAAAAGCATCAGGAACAGCAAGTATTTCTCACGATCAAAGAGGTAACCAACTTTCTGCAGATTTATACATCCCCGACTTCCATCTAAATGATGAATTTCTCGGCAAATTACATCTGCAAGGAGGCTTTGATTTCCCTAATAAACAAATCAATCTGAATGGAGATATCGTTGAAGGAGATACAGCAAGAACAAAAGTAAAAGGATACGTTAATCTACATCACAAACAATTACAACTGGATATAAATAGTAAGAAAACAAACTTAGTATTTCTGAATCGCTACATCAGTGATATCTTTGATAATTTTCAAGGCAGAGGAACGGGACATTGCCGCATCTTTGGCCCGCTCAAACAATTAGATTTTGAGGGAGAAATAGATGTGTGGGCAAGAGCAAAAATACAAGCAACAGGAGCATCATATCTTGTAAATAATGGACATGTAACAATTCAACCAGGCATCTTCTCCTTCCATAACTTTACGGTTTCTGATGAAAAAGATGGAGACGGAACGGTGAATGGTACTCTACAACATACGCACCTAAAGAATTTGCGCTACAACTTTGATGTAGAAGCAAAACGGCTACTAGTTTTAAACCAACCTCCCAATGTAGACCTACCCTTCTACGCGACAGCTTATGGAACAGGACACATGGCACTGAAAGGCGCTCCTAATAATTTGCAAATAGATCTGAACATGCATCCAGAAAAAGGAACTATCTTTACTTACACAGTCAATAGTCCTGATAATTTTACCAATGTGCCCTTCATCAGATTTGCAGAGCGCAATGATAGTGTACAATCCTCTTCGCGGTTGTCGTTCGAAAAACAAAAACCAACAAAAGCACCTAAGGACAGCACAGAGAGCAGTTCTACCAACATCCGTATGAATATGCTTTTCGACGTCACACCTGATGCAACAATCAAGGTTGTCATGGACGAAAAAACAGGTGATGCCATTACTGTACATGGAAATGGTCCGATACGTGTCAACTATTATAATAAAGGTAATTTTAACATGTATGGAACATATACTGTTGAGAATGGAACTTATAAAATGAGTATCCAAAATGTCATACGGAAAGACTTTTCTTTTACTCAAGGCAGTAGAATAATCTTCAACGGTGATCCGTATCAGGGCGACTTAAATATGCAAGCTGTATATGCCATCAACTCAGCTTCACTTGCCGACTTAAATATCGGAAGAAACTTCAGTACAAATACTACGCGTGTAAATTGTTTATTGAATTTCCATGGCAAAGTACAGAACCCAGAAGTAAACTTTGATCTTGATTTACCAAATGTAAATGAAGACGAGAAGCAGATGGTAAGACATCTTATCGCAACAGAAGAAGATATGAACATGCAAATCATTTATCTTCTTGGGGTTGGCAGATTCTACGCTCCAAACTACTCGCAAACTGCAACAAACAGCAATGAAACACAAACAGGAGCAGCAATGAAATCATTTCTATCATCCACTCTTTCAAACCAACTTAATAGCATCATTTCCAGCGCCATAAATAGTTCAAACTGGACTTTTGGTGCAAATCTATCAACAGGATCTTTAGGTACTAATACAATGGAAATAGAGGGGCTATTAAGTGGACGTCTGCTCAATAATCGACTACTTATCAACGGCAACTTTGGTTACCGAGATAACACCTATAACACAACGAACTTTGTGGGTGACTTTGATGCACAATATATCCTAACCAAAGGAGGAGGCGTGAGTCTGAAAGCATACAGTGAAACTAACGATAGATACTTTACTCGCTCTACACTTACTACACAAGGAATTGGAATTTTGCTTAAACGCAATTTTAATAAAGTAGGAGAACTCTTTCGCTGGTTGAGACCTTCACGTTCACAAAGAAAAGGAAACATTAGCACTCACAATTAAATTATGTCGTAGAAAAGCGGCACTCCTTTATCACTTTTTTTGAACTGATAAATAAGCTACTAGAAAATAATGGAAAATACTACCATTTGTGCCATAGCAACTGCTCCAGAAGGAGCCTTGGGTATTGTACGTGTATCAGGACCTAAGGCTATTAAAATTACAGAACACGTCTTTGACCGTCCCTTAATAAATCGCCCAGCGAACTCTATAGTCTTTGGACGCATAATAGACAATGATAGCATATTGGATGAAGTTTTGGTTAGCATCTTTCATGCGCCACACTCCTATTCTGGAGAAAATGCGACGGAGATATCGTGCCACGGTTCTAAATACATACTACAACGCTGCATTGAACTACTCATTCAAGCAGGCTGCGTAATGGCTGAACCTGGAGAATTCACAAAACGTGCCTTCCTTAATGGAAAGATGGATCTTAGTCAAGCAGAAGCTGTGGCAGATTTAATAGCATCGTCAACCCAAGCCACTCACCACTTGGCTATGAGCCAGATGCGAGGAAACTACAGTACCGCTCTGAAAAAACTTCGAGATAAGTTACTACACCTGACATCATTATTGGAGTTAGAACTTGACTTTTCAGACCATGAAGACCTAGAATTTGCAGATCGAACAGAACTCACCAATATCGCCACAGATATCAATGATCACATCACTCACCTGTTAAAAAGTTTCCGTTTAGGAAATGCTATAAAACATGGTATACCTGTAGCTATCGTTGGCCAAACCAATGCTGGGAAGTCTACAATATTGAATGCACTAGTAGGAGAAGAGAAAGCCATTGTCAGCGATATTCATGGAACTACGCGAGATATTATTGAAGACGTTGTAAACATCGAAGGAATTCCATTCAGATTCATTGATACTGCCGGTTTACGCAGTACTACAGATACAATAGAACGCTTAGGAATTGAACGAAGTTATATCCAACTAGAAAAGGCCGACATCGTACTATGGGTTATAGATGCGTTACTTCTTGAAAATGATGTTCAAGATTTATCTGAACAAATTCTCCCTCATTGTGAGAATAAGCAATTGGTATTAGTCATCAACAAATGCGACTTAGCAGCTGACACTCCACAAGGTGAAGCGAAGATTAAAGAAAGCGTAGAGAAATTACTCAGAAGCTGTCCCAAAGACACTCGTAAAATTATGATAAGTGCTCATCAAACGAAAGATATTTCCCGCCTTCAAAACATTTTCCCTACACTCATTGACCGCACCAAGATAGAAGGGGCCTCCTCGTCCGTTATCGTGACAAATCTTCGCCACTACGAAGCTTTTAATCGTGCACAAAAATCTATTGCGCAAGCTATTTCCGCCCTCAATCTTAGTTTGTCGGGGGAACTTATCAGTGAAGATTTGCGCGACTGTATTCGCGCGCTCTCTGAGATTGTTGGAGAAGTAAACACTCAAGATGTCCTTTCCAATATATTTTCCAAGTTTTGTGTGGGAAAGTAATCTTTTTGCATCGAAAAATAAATAGCAAAGAAGTAGACAATAGCAAAACTGATGAACAAGCTTGGTTATCGAATCAGACTAGCTGTTGATCTTTAAAGATTTTCATAAACACGCCTAAGTGCATAGCCTGAAAGCTAAGCAACTTAATAATTTATAAAAAGCAGATGCAATAAGAAATAAATTTGTACTTTTGCTTTCCAAAAGTGTTTCAACATATATGCGCAAGGCCCTACTCTATATTTTCATTTCCCCACTCTTTTTGACGGGATGTAACGAAACAAACAATCTTTTGAAGTCATCTGACTATGACTATAAGTATGAAGCTGCCAAACAGCTTTATGCTGAAGGACATTACAATAGTGCTTCTTATCTCTTGCAAAACGTGTTAACAGCCATGAAAGGCTCTAATAAGGGAGAAGAAAGTCTTTATCTACTTGGGCTAACCTCTTTAAAGTCCAAAAACTATGATGCTGCTTCTACCTACTTTAAGAAGTATAATGAAACCTACCCTAAAGGAATTTATGCAGAAGAGGCTAAATTCAACACAGGTATGGCTCTATATTTAGGTACTCCAGAACCTAAATTAGATCAAACAGCTACCTATCAAGCCGTTAATCAGTTTCAGCAGTTTTTAGACGCTTATCCAGCTAGTCATCTTAGAGAAAATGCGCAACAATGTATTTTCGAACTACAAGATAAACTTGTAGAGAAACAATATCTCAATGCTAAATTGTATTACGACCTAGGTTCTTATATTGGCAATGGCGTAAATGGTAACTATGAAGCATGTATCATAACAGCCGAAAATGCAATCAAAGATTTCCCTTACACAAAGCGTCGCGAGGATTTAGCATATCTTATTCTGAAAGCTAAGTTCGATTATGCTCATAATAGTATAGCTCAAAAACAAGAAGAACGCTTCAACGATGCAATAGATGAATATTATGGATTCTTGAATGAATATCCTGAGTCTAAATATCTTAAGGATGCAAAGGCTTATTACGACAAAACTCCTGTAAAATATAAACGTTCTACAAATAATTAAGACGAAGCCTTTCTTCTTTCGTTTTGCTCCCACTAGACACTTCAAAAAAAGAATATAATAAAGAATACGAATATGGATTACAAAAACAGCAAAGCCCCCACAAACACAGTCACGCACAACATTATGGACTTTGCCCGTGGTACAGGAAATGTCTACGAAAGCGTTGTCATTATGTCGAAGCGCGCTAATCAGATTGCAGCCCAGATGAAGGAAGATTTGAGCAAAAAGTTGAAAGAGTTTGCTCAAACTAATGACAATTTAGAAGAGACCTTTGAAAACCGCGAGCAAATTGAGATTTCTCGTTACTACGAAAAACTTCCT
>NZ_CAUTBW010000076.1:0-7041 GCF_963536905.1 uncultured Alloprevotella sp.
ATGGAAACGTTGTATTTTATTATTATAGCCTTCTGCGTATTCTTGTTGGTAAAACTTATTAATAGCTTCAAGAAAAAAGAAGCGCCTGCACCTGTAGTTCCAGCAGAACCAACACCAGAAGAAAAGTTGCTGACAGAGATTCGTGACTTATTGAAGGAAAGGAAATAAAAGATTAATTGTTATAAATTAAAATTTAAGCGTCAAGTCGCAAGTTTATTGTGGCTTGGCGTCTTATTTTTTCCTCGTAAATCACGCTATGAAATCCTTATAAACTTAGAAATTTTAGGCTTAGAGAGAGTTTATAACTGCTAGATATAGAAAGAACATTCTTAATTTGTATAATATCAGCAAGGTAACTTTATAAGTTTTGCTTAACTTTGCACATAGAATATAAATTCTTTCTAAGATGCAACAGAAAATCGTTATTCTTGATTTCGGTTCGCAAACGACGCAACTTATTGGACGTCGGCTTCGTGAACTGGATACTTTCTGCGAAATCCTCCCTTACAACAAGTTCCCCAAAAATGATCCTAACATCATTGGTGTAATTCTTAGTGGTTCACCTTATAGTGTTTATGATCCTGAGGCCTTTAAGCTTGATTTAGATGACATCCGAGGACGTTATCCGATTTTGGGAATATGTTATGGAGCTCAATATATGGCTCATGTCAATGGGGGAAAGGTTGAACCTGCTGGTAGTCGTGAATATGGTCGTGCAAATCTAAAGACAGTGGACACGACATCACCATTGTTCAAGGGGTTCGATAAAGATTCTCAAGTTTGGATGAGTCATGGTGATACAATTACGGCTCTTCCTAAGGGCTTCCATTGTATTGCGTCAACGGATTCAGTAGAATTTGCAGCATATCAATCGGAGACGGAACAGATTTATGCAGTTCAATTTCATCCAGAAGTATTTCATTCGCTTCAAGGTACTCAATTGCTAAAAAACTTTGCAGTGGATATTTGTGGGAGTAAACAAGATTGGAGTCCTGCTTCTTTTGTTGAAACTACAGTGGCAGAACTAAAAACTCAGTTAGGTAATGATCGTGTGATTCTTGGTTTGTCTGGTGGCGTTGATAGTAGTGTTTGTGCTGTATTGCTTCACCGTGCAATCGGGAATAACTTGACATGTATTTTTGTTGATCATGGAATGCTAAGGAAAAATGAATTCCGTGATGTTCTCAACGACTATGAGTGTCTAGGGTTGAACGTGATAGGTGTGGATGCCTCTGAAAAGTTCTTTAAAGAGTTGGAAGGTGTCACGGAGCCAGAACAGAAGCGGAAGATAATCGGTAAAGGGTTTATAGATGTCTTTGATGCAGAAGCACATAAGATTACAGATGCTCGTTGGTTGGCGCAAGGTACTATTTATCCTGACCGCATTGAGAGTTTGAACATAACAGGTAAAGTTATCAAAAGTCATCACAATGTGGGTGGTTTGCCTGAGAAGATGCATCTCCGTTTATGCGAACCACTGCAATGGCTTTTCAAAGATGAAGTACGTCGCGTTGGCCGCCAGCTTGGAATGCCAGAACATCTCATCACTCGACATCCTTTCCCTGGTCCAGGTTTGGCAGTGCGCATTCTGGGTGATATTACACGTGAAAAAGTGCAGGTATTACAAGAAGCAGACGACATATTCATTCGTGGACTGCGCGAATGGAGTACCGAGATCGATGGGAAACAAGTTAGTTTGTACGATCAGATCTGGCAAGCTGGCGTAGTTCTACTTCCCATTAAGAGTGTTGGAGTAATGGGTGATGAACGCACGTACGAAAAGGCTGTGGCACTGCGCGCTGTTACAAGTCAGGACGCAATGACTGCAGATTGGGCTCACCTTCCTTATGAATTTATGGCACAAGTGAGCAATGATATCATCAACAAGGTGAAAGGAATCAATCGCGTATGTTATGATATTTCATCAAAGCCGCCTTCAACGATTGAGTGGGAGTGATTTGTTTTGAAACATATCAAGCATTAAAGGGGCGGATATTTTTCCGCCCCTTTAATGCTTGATATTGAACAAATTTAGAATATTTTTATCTTTACTCTTTTTATGAGAGCTATTAACAAATTATGGTCATTATAACTAAGTTACGGCAACTCTCTTTTCGCACGGGAATTATAGTTCTTTTCCTATGTGTTCCTTTTTATATAGCCTCATTTGCCCAGATGCTTCTTCCTATTTCTGCTGCTACCAAAAGTGTTCTGTGGTTGGCTCTCTTTGGTTTAGCTAAAACATTCCAATATGTTGGAGGTCTTATCATAGGTGTTGAAGGTTTTAAGCGTTTGAGGCAGTATTTTCAGCGTAAAAGAGGAGAGACAATATAGTTTCTTCTCTTATTTTTGTTACTTTTGTTCTCCTAAATTTTTAAGATAAAAGAATAAGATAATATGCAAAATTTACAAGAAGGGTATCCTGTTACCCATTTTTCAAGAAAGACAAAGCGGTATTGTCAGACTTTGGACTTGCGTGAGGAGCCTGAATTGATTGCGACTTATAAACAGTTACATTCAGAAGCAAGTATTTGGCCGGAAACACTTGATGCAATCCATGCTGCAGGTATTTTAGAAATGGAGATATTCCTTCTTGGCACCCGTCTTTTTATGATAGTTGAAATGCCGGCCGACTTGGATTGGGACACTGCTATGCAGAAGATGGGGCAAATGCCGAAACAGAAAGAATGGGAGGCTTTAACAGCTAAATATCAAAAGGCAGATCCAGATGCAGGAAGTGCAGAGAAATGGCAGCTTATGGAGCGTATTTTTCATTTATACAAGTAATATAGAATAAAACCTATTTGTCGATAATAAGTATAAGACAAATAAGGACAAGTCTTGGACTTGTCCTTATTTGTGAGCCGAGAGCCGGACTCGAACCGGCGACCTACTCATTACGAATGAGTCGCTCTACCAACTGAGCTATATCGGCGACCTTTTCGCAAGATTCATTTCTGATTTTCGCCTGCAAAAATAATGTATTATTATTTTACGACAAAGTCTTTTGCATACTTTTTATTGAACTCCTATAATTTTATGAATTTGCAATGATAATTGCCAAGAGGGATTGGCTTTAATGAAATCAATCGTTGCTTGTAAAATTTTTTTATTCTCTGCAAGATTCCCTGTGTCGCAGGGTTGTAGGTAGCGATGTTTAGTTTCTATATCTAAGTATGGGTTAAACTCTGTGTTTGTATAAACTATTTTCAGTTCATCACAATGTTTCAATACAGGAGTTGCCTTATGCTGAAAATCCTTTTTGGGGGAGAGTGTAATCCAATCAATACCTTTAGGTAATTCGTGTGTACCATTTGTTTCAATGGCAATGAACTTTCCTTGGGCGTGTAACTTTTCTAATAAAGTCTCTTTGACGAATAACGAAGGTTCCCCTCCTGTGAGTACTACGTGTTTGGCAGGAAAGCTCTTCGTGATACTGAGAATTTCTTCTTCGCTCATCATTTTTCCTTCTTCGTGGAGCGTATCGCAGAAAGCGCATTGGAGATTACAGCCCGAGAAGCGGATAAAAATGGACGGAGTCCCTGTCCAAAAACCCTCGCCTTGAAGAGAGTAGAAAATCTCGTTAATCTTGTACATCATCCTTCTCGTAAGTTGCGATATTTCCTTCAGATTCTTGGAATGATACTTTATAGCAATGGGGAATCTGTTCGCAAATCCAGCGCGCCAGGTTCTCTGCTGTTGGATTAAAGTTGACGACATCGTTGGCGTAGCGATGATCGAGCTGTCCGCTTACGATTTCTTTAACGTGTTTAAAGTCTACCACCATTCCGTTCTCATTGAGCTCTTTTGTTTTGCAATAAATTGTAATGATCGCATTATGGCCGTGAAGGTTTGTACACTTGCTCGCATAGTTGAGCATGAGATGGTGGGCAAAAGCCACTTCAATTCTTTTCTTAATGTAATACATAATGGGTGTTTCTTTCAGTAAGTCGTGTTGGTTTTCCCATAAACAACACGATGTATTTGTTTGCTGATATTATTAAACTGTTCGTTGATAAACCTTTCGTCAGAGCTCATTAAGCAAAGTGGAAAAGGTTCATCTGTATCTCTATAGGGAGGCTGTAGATAGACTTTTGGGCAGAGATGCAGCCCATGGCGTTGATAGAAGGCAATACGCCGTTGAGCAATAGTACTACTTTGGGGTGGTTCCACTTCAATAATAAGTGGCTTTTTGATACTTTCAAGTATGAGGACTAAAGCCCTACTTCCCACTCCATGTCCACGTAGGCTAGAATTTATAGCAAAATGCTCACCATAGATGAAGCCTTCCATGGGCCATAATATGAAGAAACCAGCAAAGCTGTTGCCGTATAGAATAGTCCACGGGTGTGTTTGGCCAGACGTTAATGTTGTGACCCATTGTTTTGCAGGTCTGCGCTCCTCAATAGGGAAAGCTTGTTCATAGAGCTGCAGGGCTATTTCTAAATCTTTCTCAGGAGTAAAGGGGCGAAGGGTAATGTTATTCTCCATCATTATCCTCAATCTGAATCTTAACAGTGTAGAATTTTCTCAAACGTTCACAGAGAAGCTCTACTCCGTTTAATGGGATTGTGACAGTCATGTGTTGCGCTGTGGCATCATATTCTCGCGAGGATATTTCTGTACTTTCTTCTCGTAAGATCTTCATAATAGCGTCTACTTCTGTATAAGGAACACTTATATTTATGTTTTTGGTCACAATCTTTTCTTCAGTGACAGCTTGATTAAGTGCCTCTAAGGCTGCTGCTTGGTAAGCTCGCCCAAGGTTTGCTGCTCCTAAAGGAGTACCTCCATAATACCGAACAACAATGACAAGAGTATTTGTTAAATTCTTCGATTTGATTTGCCCCAAGATAGGGCGGCCTGCTGTGCCCGATGGTTCTCCAGCATCCACACCCCGTGTTCGTTCTCCGCCATGTCCTAAGACATAGGCATAACAAACGTGGCGTGCATCATAATAGTCCTTCTGGTACTTTTTGACTATTTCTTTTACCTCTTCTTCATTTTCTACGTGTATGGCAAAGGCAAGGAAGCGGCTACGCTTCTCTGTGTAAAGTCCTTCTCCGAGCGTTGCAATAGTGAGGTAGTGGTCGGTCATTGTAGAGCTGTATAGAGATATGACCGACGGGCACAACTGATACATCAAATCAGTATGGCCCGTCGATTGGTGGCTGATCAATTAGTTGAAATAGTACAAGAAAGTAGCAATACCTTCTAATGCGGGCTTGCGCTGATCCTTGATTTCAATTTTGAATTTAACTTCGGCTTTGCAGATTCCTCGTAAGTTTTGAATGTCGTGGAGAGATGCAACTAGGCGGAGGCTGGAACCAGATAGTACAGCTTGTCCAAACTTCATTTTATCCATTCCGTAGTTAACCATCATCTTGATGTTGTTTACTGTAATGATTTCACCCCACATATGTGGAAGTAAACTCAATGTTAGGTAGCCATGTACGATAGTTTGGCCAAAAGGACCTTCTTTAGCGCGTTCTGCATCAACATGAATCCACTGGTGATCAAGAGTGGCATCAGCAAATTGATTGATGCGTTCTTGATTAACTTCGAGCCATTCGCTCGTTCCAATTTCTTTGCCTTTTAGAGCAGCAAATTCTTCGTATGAATTAATTGTTATCATAAGTCTTTTATTATCGTTGTGAGATTTCTTTCATTGTCAGGGATTGAATCATAAAGTTTCGATCCATCTTTACCTGTACTTGATATGATCCGAATGTTTTACCCTCATTGTCGCGAGTGATGTGCTGATCAACGGAGAATGTAACATTATAGCTACTTCCATTCTTCACAATGTTATAGTTATTGTTTACATTAAAAGAACATTCCTCAATATGCTCATTGAACATCTTGGAGATTAGATTCATGACATCGGCCTTTGTGGCATTTTTCTTTGAAAGAAATTGATCCATTATTGGTGTGATGCATCCTGCAATGCGATTTTCATCATTGTCTCCAAACGCATCATAGAATATTTCAATTGTTTGCGTAATACCAGCATATTCGTCGTCTGTTATTTCTTGATCTTGCTTCTGACCTTGTGCAATGCTTGCTTCAGAGAAATAGCGTCCTTGCGGGTGTTGTTCCATATAGGCGTTATAGGCTTCAGCTGTGCCCAACGACTGCGCTCTCACCCAATCAAGCGAGTCTATTTTCTGATCGCACAGATTGCTGTAAAATGAATTGGAGAATTTATCTTTAAACGAGATAAAATCGGCAGTGTTGCTAGAGTTCTGAATCTGCAACCAGTTGTTTTCCATCTGCTTAAATTCATTCATTCTCTCTCTAACATCATCAGCATACTTGCTATTTGGGTAGCGATCTAGGAAGGCTTGGAAATCCGCACTACTATTGCTTTTCTCTAGAGCCTCATAGGCTCTCTGCTCTTGTTCAGTTGAGGCTGTAGAAGATATGTAATAGTAGGCTCCACAACCAACAATCAAGAGAATAACGACTACAATTGCAGCAATAATGATACCCGTATTCTTTTTTTTAGGAGGGGAGGGTAGTGGGGGTTGCTGGTTCTGAAAAGGAGGGACTTGTTTAGCTGTATTTAATGTGTTAGTTTCCGGTGCTGGTGGAAACTGTCCTTCTTGTGTAGTTTGATTATATTCCATTTGTGATTGAGATTAGTTAGACTATTTAGGTACAAAAATATTATAAACGAATGGAAAAGAAAAGAATCTTATTATTTTTTGATTTGTATAACCTTTCCTATCTCTGATTCTTTTATTCAAAACGTAAGAAAATAATCTTAGTGATAGACTGTATCTTTTTCTTTTATTTGACAATGAGTTTTTTGCGGACGAGAATGTTGCAGAGTATTACAAAACATTCTACTTGAGAGAGGAGGAGATTATCTTTTGGGGATACAGGTTTCAACTTTGGGGTAGAATTGACGTGAATGAAATTACTATTGCATAACTTTAACGTGAGTTCGACGAATTCAGAACAATGCGAGCTGTGTATCAATCGTCCTTTGTACATTGATACACGGCTTCTTTGGAAACAGACAATAGGCAGCAATTG
>NZ_CAUTBW010000077.1:0-6768 GCF_963536905.1 uncultured Alloprevotella sp.
CAATAAGGATGTCAGCTGAT
The DNA here is from genome assembly GCF_963536905.1 of uncultured Alloprevotella sp. Lineage (NCBI taxonomy): Bacteria > Pseudomonadati > Bacteroidota > Bacteroidia > Bacteroidales > Prevotellaceae > Alloprevotella > uncultured Alloprevotella sp. The sequence goes on from NZ_CAUTBW010000077.1 coordinate 21, forward strand.
AGCCTTATTGCGTCAGCTCACAGGCTTATTGTGGTCTAAGGCAAAACCTTACCCCTAGACATATTATAGAATAGATAATCACTATATTCATTTTCATATTTAGAAAAGACAAGCCGTTAAAAGTGTTTGCCTCTTAAAAAATTTAATCCTATCTTTGCAAACTAAAATAAGATAATATACCTTTATGGAAAATTTATATAAACTCAAGAAAGGTCTTGACCTAAAGCTTGAGGGAGTAGCTCCGAAGGCACTTCGTGAAATCTCTTCTGTAACTGAGTATGCTGTTGCTCCACAAGACTTTTATGGAATGACGCCACGCTTAGTGGTTAAAGAAGGAGATCACATTGTCGCTGGAGAACCGCTATTTACCGACAAGCAAACGGGGAAGATTCAAATTGTTTCGCCTGTAAGCGGAATTGTAAAAGAAATTGAGCGTGGTGATCGCCGAAAAATTCGACTCATTCGAATCACTCCTGATGTGCATCAAGACGCAAAAGAATGGCCTATTTTAGGAATTGAAAAAATTACCAGAGAAGACATTTTAGAACGACTTCTTCAATCTGGGTTATTTGCTTTTTTCAAGCAACGCCCCTACGACGTCATTGCATCTCCTACAGATTTACCTAAAGGCATCTTTGTATCAACTTTTAATAAGATGCCTTTAGCAGCTGATTTTTGTTATGTTGTAAGCGGGCAAGAAGAAGAATTCAAATTGGGGATTAGTGTACTTAGTAAATTGGCAAAAGTCTATGTTAGTATTAGTCCAGAACAAGTCAATACAAGCTTTATCCCCCTCCATAGTGCAGAAGTAAATATTTTTCAAGGACCAAACCCCGCAGGCAATGTCGGAGTCCAGATCAATCATATTTCGCCCATCAACAAGGGAGAAGTTGCATGGACTATTGGAGCTGAGGAAGTAATCTTTATTGGTAGATTATTTAAGACGGGTAGGATTGATTTGACTCGAAACATAGCTATTGCAGGAAGCGAAGTGTGTAACCCCACCTACATTAAGACAAAGATAGGTGCTGCGATTAAAGATATCATAGGCAATAATTTAAAAAGTCAAGAACATACGCGCATAATCAATGGCAATCCTCTTGTTGGTACATGCACCAATTTAGGAGGTTTTTTGGGTGCCCATACTACAGAAATCTGTGCTATTCCTGAAGGAGATGACGTACATGAGGTTTTTGGATGGATTGCACCACGTCTAAATGATTTTTCGACAAGTAGAAGTTACTGTAGTTGGCTATTCCGTAAGAAAAGTTATGCTCCAGATTGTCGCATAAAAGGAGGTCAACGTCACATGATAATGAGTGCAGAATACGAACGCGTATTCCCCATGGATATCTATCCAAGCTATCTAATCAAGGCCATAATCACTGGCAATATAGATCGCCAGGAAGAACTGGGAATTTATGAAGTTGCACCAGAAGACTTTGCTGTAGCAGAATTTATAGACTCCTCAAAACTTGAGTTACAACGTATTGTACGCGAAGGTCTTGACCTTCTCAGAAAAGAAAATGCATAGAAATAATGTTACAAGATTTTTTTAATAAGGTAAGACCTCATTTCGAAGAAAATGGAAAACTTCACGCTTTTCATTCTGTATTCGAAGGTTTTGAGACATTTGTTCTCGTGCCAAATACCACATCAAAGACGGGGGTAAGCATTCACGACGCTATTGATTCAAAGAGGATCATGTCTTTCGTGGTTATTGCACTTCTACCTGCCTTGTTCTTTGGAATGTATAATATTGGTTACCAAAATGCCTTAGCAGCAGGAAAACTAGGCGAAGCCTCTGTTTGGTCCATGTTCCTTTATGGCTTTGCTATAATGCTCCCCAAAATTATTGTAAGTTATGCAGTAGGTTTGGGCATTGAGTTTGCTGTAGCTCAATGGAAAAAAGAAGAAATTAATGAAGGGTTCTTGGTTACAGGATTGCTAATTCCACTTATTCTTCCTGTTGGTACGCCATTATGGATGATGACTGTAGCCATTGCTTTTTCCGTTATTTTTGCAAAGGAAATTTTTGGAGGTACAGGCATGAATATCTTCAATCCTGCACTTATTGCTCGAGCCTTTCTATTCTTTGCATACCCTAGTAAAATGACAGGGGATCAAGTTTGGCTTTCCACCGAAAATTTTTGTGGATTAGGCTATGCTTTACCCGATGGTTCAACTATGGCTACACCACTAGGAGAGGCAGCTGCTAATTCCGTATCAAACACAAGCTTTATAGATATGGTAATTGGATTAATCCCAGGCTCTATTGGAGAGACTAGTGTTATTGCAATTGCCATAGGTGGCATAATTCTTCTGTGGACTCAAATAGCCTCGTGGAAAACTATGTTAAGTGTCTTTGCCGGCGGAGCCATTGTGGCCTTTTTGTTTAATGTAGCAGGAATAGAGAACAATACTGTAGCAAATATTCCTTGGTACGAACATCTCGCTTTGGGCGGATTCTGCTTCGGTGCAGTATTCATGGCAACAGATCCTGTAACTTCTGCACGTACCGAAACAGGCAAGTATTATTATGGCTTCCTAATTGGTGCATTAGCTATTACCATCCGTGTTCTGAATCCTGGCTATCCAGAAGGCATGATGCTTGCAATCCTATTCATGAATATGTTTGCTCCGCTTATCGATTATATTGTTGTTCAGCGTAATATCACAAAGCGCGCAAATCGCTTGAAGAAATAAAAGAAGATCGCTATGAAACTAAATACTAATAGTAACGCTTATACCATCACGTATGCAACTGTAGTTGTCGTGATTGTGGCATTTCTCCTTGCTTTTGCTTACGCAGGCTTGAAAGAACGCTCCGATTCAAACGAACGTATCGACAAAAAACAGCAGATTTTGGCAGCTTTGAACATCCGTAATGTTGACAAAGTTCAGACTGAGGATAGATACAAAGAAGTTGTTATGGCCGATGAAATTGTAAATGCCAGAGGACAGATCTTAAAGCAGGGGGCTCAAAAAGACCAAGATGGCTTTAAAGTAGATCGCAAGAGCATGTCTTCTGAATGCCTACCTGTTTATGTCTGCAGAGTCGGAAACGAGACAAAGTACGTCATTCCCATGGTAGGTAAAGGCCTATGGGGCTCTATTTGGGGATTCGTAGCACTAAATGCCGATGGACAAACAATTTATGGTGCATACTTCTCACACGAGAGCGAAACAGCAGGACTCGGATCTCTCATCAAGGAAGAACCCTTCCAAAAAGAATTCCAGGGAAAGAAAGCTTACCTCAACGGAACACCTGCACTCAAGGTAGTAAAGTCAGGCACAGTTAAAGATGCCAATACAGAATGTGATGGTATCACTGGGGCTACTCTTACCTCCAAAGGTGTAAATGACATGATTCATGAATATCTCAAAAACTATCAGGCATATCTTGCCTCTCTAAAATAAATAATTGGAGTATGAGTTTCTTATCAGAAAAAAATAAGCAAGCCTTTGTAACTCCTCTAAACTTGAACAATCCTATTTTAGTTCAGGTTTTAGGTATATGCTCTGCTTTGGCTGTAACAACACAGCTTGAACCAGCCATTGTAATGGGACTTTCCGTTACTATTATAACGGCATTTAGTAACTTTATTATTTCATTGATTCGTAAAACAATCCCAACACGCATTCGTATTATCATCCAGCTTGTCGTAGTTGCAGCGCTTGTAACAATTGTCAGCATGATACTCAAAGCTTTTGCTTACGATGTTAGCGTACAACTGAGCGTATATGTTGGTCTGATTATTACAAATTGTATTCTTATGGGGCGACTTGAAGCATTTGCTATGACTAATGGCCCCATTGCTAGCTTTCTTGACGGTATTGGTAGCGGATTAGGCTATGCATGGATTCTTGTTGTAGTGGGAGGTATACGCGAATTTTTCGGTAATGGTAGCCTTATGGGCTTTAAAATTATACCACAAAGTTTCTACGATGCAGGATATGTAAATAATGGAATGATGACAATGCCAGCCATGGCTCTGATTCTTTTAGGCTGTGTCATTTGGGTGCATCGATTAATCGTTAAAGATGTTGACAATAATTAAATAAGCAGTTATGGAACACACATTAAGTTTATTCGTTCGCTCGATTTTTGTCGACAATATGATTTTTGCTTCTTTTTTGGGTATGTGTTCATACCTTGCAGTGAGCAAAAATGTGAAAACCTCCTTCGGTTTAGGAGTTGCGGTAACGTTTGTCCTCTTAGTAACCGTCCCTATCGACTATTTACTTCAGACAAAAGTTCTCTCTGAAGATGGCATCTTTGGAATGGACCTCTCCTATCTCTCATTCATTCTTTTCATTGCAGTCATTGCAGGTATTACCCAACTTGTCGAAATGATTGTTGAAAGATTCTCTCCGAGCCTTTATGCTGCATTAGGAATTTTTCTTCCGCTGATTGCTGTAAACTGTGCAATCATGGGAGCTAGTCTTTTCATGCAACAACGCATAAATATGGATTCAAATAGCTCACAATTTATTGGTAATGTTTGGGATGCTATAATTTATGCCTTCTCCTCTGGTATCGGATGGCTTTTAGCAATTGTTGCACTTGCAGCCATTCGTGAAAAGATGGCTTACACGGACGTTCCTAAGCCACTACAAGGCCTCGGTATAACCTTCATTACCGTAGGTTTGATGGCCATGGCTTTTATGTGCTTCTCTGGACTCAATATCTAAATAAGTAAGAAGACAAAATAATGGATATACAATTTATCATAAATAGTATCGGTGTTTTCTTAGGAATCATCATCGTATTGGTTGTCATATTGCTAATTGCCAAGCGCTATTTGCTTCCCAGTGGCAATGTTACTATCACAGTAAACGACAAGGATAAAATCTCAGTTCCTCAAGGATCTAGCTTACTCTCCACTCTCGGTGATGCAGGCGTACACCTCTCTTCAGCATGTGGTGGTAAAGGTAGCTGTGGCCAGTGCAAATGTCAGGTTGTCAATGGAGGAGGAGAAATCATTGATGTAGAAAAAGCACATTTTTCTCGTAAGCAAATTAAAGAAAATTATCGCCTAGCTTGCCAAGTAAAAGTAAAGGGAGACATGGATGTAAAAGTCCCCGACTCGGTTCTTGGAGTTAAGGAATATGAGTGTACAGTAGTTAGCAATAAAAACGTTGCAAGTTTCATAAAAGAATTTATTGTAGCTCTCCCCGAAGGTGAACATATGGACTTTATTCCAGGTTCTTATGCTCAAATCAACATCCCCAAGTATAAAATGGACTACAATGTTGACATTGACAAAGAAAGCATTGGTGAACAATATATCGGTACTTGGGAACGATTTGGTATTTTCAATTTGAAGTGCGAAAACAAGCAAGAAACCGTTCGTGCTTACTCCATGGCCAACTATCCTGCAGAGGGTGACCGCTTTATGCTGACAGTGCGTATTGCAACTCCTCCCTTTAAACCTAAAGATCAAGGTGGCGGTATGATGGACGTTATGCCAGGTATTGCCTCTTCTTACATATTCTCCCTAAAACCAGGAGATAAAGTTATTATGAGTGGTCCTTATGGTGATTTCCATCCACGCTTCGAGACAAAGAACGAAATGATTTGGGTTGGCGGTGGCGCAGGTATGGCTCCACTTCGCGCACAGATTATGCACATGACTAAGACGCTCCACACTACGGACCGCAAGATGTCATTTTTCTATGGCGCTCGCTCGCTTAGCGAAGTGTTCTACTTACAGGACTTTCTCGAGTTGCAGAAAGAATTCCCCAACTTCAAGTTCTTCCTTGCACTCGATCGCCCCGACCCTGCTGCGGATGAAGCAGGTGTAGAATACACTGCAGGTTTTGTGCACCAAGTGATGTGGGAAAAATATCTCAAGAACCATGAAGCCCCTGAAGATATAGAATATTACATGTGTGGTCCTGGCCCCATGTCAAATGCCGTTATAAAACTACTTGACAGTCTAGGCGTTGAGCCAGAAAATATTATGTACGACAACTTTGGCGGATAAGCTGAAAGTATACACAATAGATAAATAATAGGCAGTGAATCTTTTTGACTTACTGCCTATTTTGTTTCTTGCCAAAAATAAAACAAATATGCTTCTTTGAAAGCTAATATAAGTAGCTGCAAAACATTAACGTATTTATTCTTCCCCAGAATTTATATAAACAGAATACATAATCTACAAATCTACAGCTACACGAATCGATAAACTTCTAATTTTCCAATAAGCATAAATAACGCAATCCTGAACTATACTCTATACCAAATCAACTTAAAAAAGATTAAAGAAACGACCATAACAACCTCCTCTAAACTCAGCATTAGGAGATGTCGAGCAATATATATTTTAGAAAACAGAACTCTCAACCTTTTTCAGTACAGAGCAGACTGTAGAAGAATGTTACACTCTCTACAGAAAATTGGAATTTCTCGCTGAGAAACTCAAAAAAAATAATAAGGCACTTTTCAAATACAATAAGAGTATCAGTTGACATCTTTATCGTGTCAACTGACAGAATAAGGAAAATAAAGATTCGTTACTATCTTCGTAAAGTTAACGAGAGTTCGACGAATTATAAGTGTCTATAAATTTGGTGATTAGCGAAATTTGTTGTAATTTTAAGGTATTGAAATACAAATAATTACAAATAAAAATCGCTATGATCACCGAGGACAAAACTACAGAAATATTTTGTATGGCAGACGAATTCTGCAAGTTTTTTGATGGTATGACGGAAAAATATACGCTAAAACCTACTGGAA
>NZ_CAUTBW010000078.1:0-5100 GCF_963536905.1 uncultured Alloprevotella sp.
CATTAAAACCTGCCTCACTTGAGGCCATTTCAGAAATTAATTCCGATCTTTGTTCTGTTGTAAGCTTCATTGTTCTTTCTTTGATTTTTAAGTTCACTACAAATATAAGAACTTTGGAGCTTACACACTTTTTTAGGACAGTATCGACTTTTGGCAGCGTTGGCACATCTCGCTGATGACGTGGTTTCGCGATTATATTTATTTCCCACTCGGTGGCAGTCGTTGCTCGCGTGCAAAGCAGTTGCGCAATACGTTTGTTGTGTTTCTCGTCAGTGGTCTTTGGCACGGCGCGAATTGGACATTTGTTTGTTGGGGGCTTTATCACGCTTGCCTTTTTGTGCCCAGCATTCTGCGCGGCCATAAAGCGGAAGAAAAATCCCTTAAGGGCATCTTAGGACTGGTGCGTACTGGTGGACAGATGCTCCTTACTTTCTTCCTCGTCATGTTGGGGTGGATACTTTTTAGGAGTGCTACGCTCACCGATGCCGCCCACTATCTGATGCGTATGTTCACAACGCTTCGTCCCGCCATGCCTACTCATGGTAAGCAAGTGCTTATCTATGTGGCCTTGATGCTGACTGTCGAATGGTGGCAACGTCATCGCCAACACGCTCTCCAGTTTCCGCCGCGTTTCCTCAATGCGCCTCTCCGCTTTGTGCTCTACTATGCCATCATCGCAGCCATCTTTTTTGCACTGGGTGCAGGCACGAATTTCATCTACTTTCAGTTCTGATTTCTTATGCAGCAGCCGTTCCTTAGAAAGTTTATTCTGCGCACGCTCTTCTTGCTCACACCGTTCTTTCTCTACGTTGTGCTCTATGTTGTGTGCGACCCTTTCAAGGTGCTGCGCTCTTACGCATCTTTCTACGATAATGATGCTCCAGCTTGGGTCAATCTCAATGCCGACTATGTCAGTACGATAATTTACTACCTCTGTTTTTCTGCCGCTGCGCTCCGCTTGCTGCACCGCGTTTACGGCACTCATCTTTCCTCGCAACAGAAATGAAGAAATTTATCTTGCGCACCTTTTTGCTCATCTTACCGCTGCTGTTGTTTCTGACGGCTGCCGAGATGTATCTCCGCTCACTTCCCAATCCGTCGCGGGCGAAGAATGCTTGGTTGACGGCTCATGCTGATTCTGTGGAGGTGCTGATTCTCGGGAGTTCGCATTCCTACTACGGTTTAGCCCCAGAAGTTTTTGGTCCGAAGGCTTATAATGCCGCACAGGTTTCGCAGACGCTTCGCTATGATAATTTCATTCTCGACCACTATGCCTTCCGCTCGTTGCGGACGGTGATTCTTCCCATTTCCGACTTTTCTTTCCACGAAGATTTTGAGCATGATGCCGACTGGTATTATGCCTCCCGCTACCGCCTTTATATGGGGTGCGACTATCATAGTTGGTTGAGTCGCTATGGCTTCGAATTTTGCTCGATGCCTACTTTCCGTGAACGCCTCAAAACACTTTGGCAGCCTGCGCGGCTCACCTGGAGCAAGCTCGGACAAGGCACCGATTACACGCTTGCCCAAAAGCCCAAAGATTGGAACAATGCTGAGGCACGCGCTCGCAACAACACTTTCCGTGATGCCAAGAATGTGGCTCTCAACGAAGCTTTCTTTCGCCAACTCATCCAAACTGTCACGCAGCGCTATCATGCGCGCCTCGTTTTGATCTCAACTCCGCTCACGGCGCGCTATCGTGCCTGCCAGTATGCCCCACAGGTGCGCGCGATGGAAGCTCGCATCCGCAGGGCAGTGCAGTCCCATCCGCATGTGAGCTATTTCGATTTTCGCGCCGATACGGATTTCACGGCCAACGACTTCTATGACGCCGATCACCTCACGCTGGAGGGGGCAGAAAAACTTTCCAAGAAATTGCGGACGCGATTGGCGCAAGAATCTGTTGCAGCAGGTGGCACGCCGCTACCTACCCGACAGAAAGAACAACAATAAGGGGCGCGGCATAAGAGTGCGGCCCGCCGTTCCCGAAAAATATATTAACTTTGCAATACATACATAGTTACATAGGACAATGAAAGACCTGAAAGATAATAAAGTCAGTATTACAGAATTTCTTGATAATGACGAGAAGAAGGACCTCCTGCGCCTGCTCACAGCCGGTAGTGTTGATGATGGAAAATCAACGCTGATTGGTCGCTTGCTCTTCGACTCTAAGAAATTGTACGAAGATCAGCTCACCGCGCTGGAGCGCGATTCCAAGCGCGTGGGAAATGCTGGCGAAAACATCGACTATGCTCTTTTGCTCGATGGCTTGAAGGCCGAGCGCGAAGAGGGTATCACCATCGATGTGGCCTATCGCTATTTCTCCACCAATAAGCGCAAATTCATCATTGCTGATACGCCGGGACACGAGCAGTACACGCGCAACATGATCACGGGCGGATCTACGGCCAACCTTGCTATCATCCTCGTTGATGCCCGCAACGGCATCATCACACAAACGCGCCGCCACACTTTCCTTGTTTCCCTGCTCGGCATCAAGCATGTGGTGCTGGCCGTCAATAAGATGGACCTTTGCGGCTTCGATAAGGCGGTGTTCGATAAGATTGTGTCGGAATATATGGACTTTATCCGACCGCTCGGCATTGAGGACATCACTTGTTTCCCGCTGAGCGCGCTCGATGGCGATAATGTGGTGGATAAGTCGGAGCGTACGCCGTGGTACGAAGGGCCTGCGCTTCTCGATTTCCTCGAGACCATTCCTCTCCATGCCGATCATAATATGAAGGACTTTCGCTTCCCCGTTCAGTATGTCAGTCGTCCAAATTTGAACTTCCGTGGTTTCTGCGGCAAAGTGGCCAGTGGTATCATTCGCAAAGGCGATGAGGTGGTGGCCCTGCCTTCTATGAAACACTCTCGCGTGAAAGCCATCGTGCCACCTTATGCGCCCAATCAGAAGCAACTGGGTCCTGACGGTTCTACGCTGAATACCGAAGAACTACCTATGCAGACGGTGGACTATGCCTTCCCGCCCGAATCCGTCATCTTGCAGTTGGAGGACGAAATAGATATTTCGCGCGGCGAAATGCTGGTGAAGGCCGACAACCTTCCTTTTGTGGGGCGCAACTTCGAGGCGATGCTCGTTTGGATGGACGAGGAACCGATGGACCGCTCTAAGGCGTTCTACATCAAACAGACCACGAACACGAGTCGTTGCCATGTGGACCAAATCCTCTATCGCATAGACGTGAATACCCTTGAGCAGAGCGAATGTGAGGCTTTCCGCCTCAACGAAATTGGCCGTGTGGTGATTCAGGCCTCTAAGGAACTCTTCTTCGATTCCTACAAACTCAACAAGCAAACAGGCTCGTTCATCCTTATCGACCCGATAACGAACAATACCTCTGCCGTGGGTATGATTATCTCGGCTGTGGATGAGAAGGAGTTGCACAACGCTGAAGCCATTCCTACACTCGACCTCCCGAAACTGGGTATTGCCCCCGAACACTATGAAGCTATCGAGCGAGCCGTTGGTGAACTCGACCGACAGGGCATTGCTGTTCGCATCGTGAAGTAAGCCGTCCTTCTCCAGAGCCCTGCTCTCGGAGCTTATCTCAAATACGGAGATTCCCATAATCGTCTTGCAAATTTCGGTTTGCTGGCCGTTTATGGGAATCTCTTGTTTTGTAAACAGAATTCTTATTTTACGGGTCTGAGAATGGCTTGAAATCCAAGTTAAAGTAAAGAGAGTGTCTGGCCAGTCTGACTTTTCTGGTCGCTCCAATAAGGATGTCAGCTGACATCCTTATTGTGTCGGCTGACGCAATAAGGATGCTGGCTGACGCAATAAGAAAAACTATGAGCAAGAAGGGGCTGTTGATTACTCAAAAAGAGCAGAAAAAATGGAAAAATCTTGATTTTTTAGGTTTCTGAGAGCTGTTGAGCGATTTTTGCCTGCTGCCGAACAATAGAAAAAGCAGATTTTCTGCTGAAAACGGTCGTGTTTATCTGTTGTGATATTCTATTTCACAAAAGGTCATTGTAAAGAAACTTCGGACTTATTGAGCTGTGAGAAAAAGCCTGATAAGTCCGAAGTTTTTATGATTGTCTTGGGAATTTTCTATGTGGTGGAGAGTCGCGCAGCTTTGTGGGTTTGGCAAAGGAGTAGACCCGCGAATGTCAATAAGCCATTGAGCATTAGGAGTTCGTAGCCAAACTTGTAGTCCCATAGGAGGGGCGCGTAATGGTCAAGCAAACCGCAAATGATGGGACTGGCAATGCACACCCAGGGCACAAGGCGGTCGCGCACGCCACGCCGCGTGAATAGGCCGAAAGCGTAGAGTCCCAATAATGGGCCATAGGTGTAGGATGCCATGACATAGATAGCGTTGATGACATTGGTGGAATTGATGGCGCGGAAAAGTAGGATGGCGGCGAAGAAGGTGAACGACATGAGGATGTGTACAATTTTGCGCGTGCGCTCTTGTCGGGCTTTTTCCCAATTGTGGCGCTCCACTCCGATAAGGTCGATGCAGCAACTCGTGGTTAAGGCTGTAATGGCTGAGTCGGCACTGGAAAAGGCGGCGGCCACAATGCCGATGGTGAAGGGGAATATGACGATACTGCCCAAACTACCGTTGCTCACCAGCATGGGCAGGAGGCTATCGGTTTGCTCTGGGATGGCGATGCCTTGCTGGGCGCAGAACGTAAAGAGCAATATGCCAAGGACAAGGAAAATGAGGTTGACGGGCAGGAAACAAAGGCCGTAGGAGCACATATTCTTTTGCGCTTCACGCAGGTTCTTGCACGTGAGATTTTTCTGCATCATATCCTGATCCAGTCCCGTCATCACGATGACGATGACGATACCGCTGAAAAATTGTCGCCAGAACGATTGTGTGCCTTCCCAAGCAAAAATGCGGCTCAATGGGCTTTGGCTGACCGTGGCGAGTACTCCGTGTAAGTCCAGTCCGAGTCTGCTAATCACTGCCCACAAGATGCCACCGAGGGCGAGGAGCATACAGAGCGTTTGCAGGGCATCGGTGCGCACAATGGTCTTGATGCCGCTGCTGCGCGTGTAGAGCCAGATGAGCAGCAGTGTGATGAGAGCGGTGAGCGGATAGGGGATGCCAAGCGGTT
>NZ_CAUTBW010000079.1:0-4836 GCF_963536905.1 uncultured Alloprevotella sp.
CCAACATTCCCCCAATGCGTGCGCACGCTGTGCGCAACCTGGCAAGCAGATTCAATCGCCTCTTGGGTGAGGAAAAGGGCCGATTCCTGCATGTTTCTTACAACAGCTATGCCCACCGTATGGCCATCTGTGCCATCAGTATGGAGCAGCGAAACCGCGAACTTGATATTTTAGTAGATGAACATGAATGGAAAGAAAAACTGCCCGAAGACTTCTTCAGCGATGAACCTTGGGAGGAAGGACAAGAGTATGAGTAATGCCACGGTCACGAGCCACGGCATAGTAGATACCTCGGACACCGTTTATACCGTGCCCGATGTTGCCCGCATGTTCGGACGCAAGAAATGTACCATCCGCAAGCGCATTGAGAAGGGACTTATTCCTGCCCACAAGATGGGACGCTGCTGGTATATTCTGAAGTCGGAACTGGTGGCGGGACTGAGAGATACTTAGCGAATCCTCTAAATAACAAGTGACTAAGTAGAAGTCCCCAGCCGACCCGCTGTGAAGTCAGTCGGCTGGGGCATTTTTTGTGAACATTGAAATTATTAGAGGATGAGATGATACCCAAGACCATCATAGAAAAGATACTCGACGCGGCACATATAGAAGATGTGGTGGGCGAGTTCCTGCCGCTTCAGAAGCGTGGCACCGTCTATCGTGCCCTGTGCCCTTTCCACCAGGAGAAGACACCTTCGTTTACCGTTACGCCCAACCGCAGCATGTTCTACTGTTTCGGCTGCCATAAGGGAGGCGACGTGATCACCTTCCTGATGGAGCATGAGAACATGACCTACCCGGAGGCCGTCAGGTGGCTGGGCAGGAAGTACGGCATTGAGGTGGAGGAAAGAGAGGAAACCATCGACGAGAAGCAGCAACGACTGAAACACGAGTCGCTGCTGATTGTCAATGCCACTGTGCATCAGCATTACCGTGAGGTGTTCCTGCGCTATAAGCCAGCCCAGGACTATGCCTACCATCGCTGGGGGCAGAAGTATTGCGACGAGATAGAGATAGGTTTTGCGCCCATCGACGGCAAAGCCCTCTCCCATCTGCCCCTGCAAAAGGAGTTTCTTCAGGAACTGGGGCTTATCAACCCACAAGGTTACGACTTCTTCCAGAACCGCATCGTCATCCCCATCAAGGACCGCTACCAGCACATCATCGGCTTCACGGCAAGGGTGATGGACGACAGCCAGCCCAAATACCTCAACAGCAAGGAATCCCTCATCTACAGTAAGCGCAACACGGTCTTTGGTTTAGACGTGGCGTGGAGGGCAGCAGGAAAGACAGGACAGATGTATCTCGTGGAGGGCGCACCCGACTGTATGCGCCTGCACTCCATCGGTGTGCAGAACGCCGTGGCCGAGCTCGGTTCGGCATGGACAGCCGAACAGTTCCAGCTCATCCATCGGGCAGCCCCAAAGGTATGTTTCATTCCCGATAACGACCCACCCAAGGACGGTGCCGTGTTCGGAACGGGCGTTGAAGCCGTGATGAAAGCCGGCAAGTTAGCCACCGAGCAACACCTTATCGTATCGGTCAAGGAAATACCTACCACCGAGGATGGCAAGAAAGAAGATCCTGACACTTATTTCACCCATATCAGCATCTTCAGGGACGTACTGGAAGTAGATTTCGTATTGTGGCTGGCTGCCAAGCTGTTTGAAACTTGTGGCAACACTGAAGAGAAGAGCGATGCCGTGAAGCAGGTAGCCTATCTGCTGTCATTTATCGACGACGACACCAAACTCACGATGTACATTGATGCCCTCACCAAGTACCATCGGGGCAAGCTCTTCTGGCAGAAGGCAATCGAGAACGAAAAGATAAGGCGCGACAGCCCGAAGGAGGAAGAGGTTGACCTGAACCGCCGTTATGGTTTCTGGATAGACCACGGCAAATACTTCTCCACCACCGAGAAGGGCGGTGTGCTGGAATGGAGCAATTTTACGCTGACACCCCTCTTCCACATCAAGGACCCACTCATGGCCAAGCGACTCTACCTGCTTACTAACGAGTTGGGCACGAAGGAGATTGTGGAGATGGAGCAGGGAGACCTTATCTCACTCCAGAAGTTCCGTCAGAAGCTCGAATCGCTCGGCAACTTCATCTGGAAGGCCGGTGAGAAGGAACTCATCAAACTGAAGAGTTTCCTCTATGAAAAGACCGAGACGGCAGCCCAGATCAAGCAGCTTGGCTGGAACAAGAAAGGCTTTTATACCTTTGGCAACGGCATCTATTATGGAGGGAAGTTCAGCGAAGTTAATGAATACGGCATCGTACATCTGGGCGAAAAGGGCAACTACTACCTGCCAGCTTTCTCCCAGATTTATAAGGAGAACACCGACTATTTCCGCTTCGAGCGTCAGTTTGTGCATTTCAATTTCTCCATGATCAGTCTCCAGGACTTCACCCGTCAGCTCTTTCTCGTCTTTGGCGACAATGGCAAGATAGGCTTTTGCTTCTATCTCGCTACACTCTTCCGTGACATCATCACTCTCACAACCCGCTCTTTCCCCATCCTCGACCTGTTCGGTCCGAAAGGTTCTGGTAAGAGTGAACTGGGCCACACGCTGATGTCATTCTTCGTGATCGACAACATACCGCCCAACATCCAGAACTCCACCATTCCGGCCCTCAACGACACCGTGGCTGCCGCCGCCAACGCCCTGGTGCATATTGACGAATACAAGAACGGCATCGACACCGCCAAGATCGAGTTTGTCAAGGGCCTATGGGACGGTACGGGGAGAACGCGCATGAACATGGCCGCCGACAAGAAGAAGGAAACCACCGCCGTGGATGCAGGAGTAATCATCTCCGGACAGGAAATGCCCACGGCCGACATCGCCCTCTTCAGCCGGCTCATCTTCCTCTCGTTCCCCAAGTCCGACTTCACGGAAGATGAAAAGAAGAATTATCAACGGCTACTCATGATGCGTTCCAAGGGAATGACACACTTAACCCTACAGCTCTTGGCCCATAGGGAACTGTTTGCCAAAGCCTTTTATGATCAGTATCATTTGATATTGGATGATGTGAACAAGCGGTTAGGCGGTAGGAATGTCATCGATCGCATTGTGCAAAACTGGGTGATTCCACTTGCTGCCTTCCGATGCTTGGAAGGCAAGTTGGATTTACCTATCGCGTATTCAGATGTTTTGAATGTAATGGTTGAGGGCATCGTACACCAGAACATGGAGTGTAAGACCAACGACGAACTGGGCAGTTTTTGGCGCATGGTGCAGTTCCTCAATAGCGAGGGCGAGATCTACGAAGATGCCGATTTTAGAATTAGAGCCGTCAGCCGGTTCCACTCCAGTACCATCAGCGAGACGGTATGGCCGGAGCCGCACAGGATACTCTACCTGCAGAAGACCCGCATCTTCATGCTCTACAAACTCAATGCCCACCGCAACGGCGAGACCTCCCTGCCCGAGGAGTCGCTGCGTTACTATCTTGAAAACAGCAAAGAGTATCTGGGCGAGCAGCGCATGACCTACCACGTCATTAAGAAAGGCAATCAAGTCCTCGATTTTGAGCACCGCGACGCTAAGGGGCAACCCACTAAGATGTCCGTGCAGCAGCGTTCCTACTGTTTCGACTATGAAAAGCTCGTCGAGGCGTTTGACATCAATTTGGAGATGACGAGAGAAGAAAATAATAGTTAAATACAACCTGTGAGTTGTATAGTTCAAATATATAACTTATCTTTGCAACATAAAAGAAAGAACATGACGTTCGATAAAATTACAGACGACGGCCGTCTATGGGCTGCGTGATACGATGGGGAGGGCGACAATGCGTTCTATATACTGTTTGACAAGTAGGACGATGTAGTGTGGCTTCGGCAATTCTTCCGTGACAATTGGGATGATTTGTCTGCCTATTTCAAGGTGACGGACATCAACCAAGCCATAGAAGATACGATTGAGGACAGCGATCAGCTGCAATGCCTGATGCTGGATTTACAGCCTGATTCCAATCTGGAGTCGCTATTTCACTCATTGGAAAACTTCCGCATCTCGGAGATGATGCTCGGCAAGGAAAAAGCCAAGCTGAAACGAACAGTACGCCATTCTTCATGGTTTTGCATCTATGCTATAAAGCTATCACAAGGTGTGTATGTCATTACAGGTGGAGCCATTAAGCTCACGCTCAAAATGGAAGAGCGCAACCATACGAAGGCAGAATTGGCGAAACTGGAGAAAGTCCGCCGATTTCTTCTGAATGAAGATATTATCGACGATGATTCTTTCATAGATTATGTTACCACAATATAAAAAAGGAGGTAAGTATGAACCGAATAATAAGCAAACTGGAAGCGCACGAGAGTAAGACTCCCTCACGCTGGCGCGAGGCGGCTGAATACCGCCAGGCTAACAAGTCGTGGCTCCGCCACTCGCAGCGTATTGCGATGCTTGTGCTCGACAAGATGGACGAACTCCATCTTACCCAGACAGAACTTGCCCGGCGCATGGGCTGCTCGTAGCAGTACGTGTCGAAGATACTTCGTGGCAAGGAAAACCTTTCCATCGAGACACTATGTAAGATAGAGGATGCCATCTCACTCCATTTGCTCCCCAGCGAGGTAGAAGCCGTATGATGAAGCTATACTCACATGAAGATATGCTCGACCAGGTGTTGGGCAGCAAAGGCACTCCTGCCCGTAATGCTTATGAGCAGAAAATCAACTGCCTCTTGAAAGATAAAAGAGATACGCATTAAGAAAAGATACCAAAGGTTTGTATAGATAGGATTTATACAGTATCTTTGCGCCGCTAGAACCCGCCAAGCCTCTCAACGATGCTCAAATGAGTTTGCAAATGAGGG
>NZ_CAUTBW010000080.1:0-3901 GCF_963536905.1 uncultured Alloprevotella sp.
CCCGACGCCGGCGGCGTCGCACTGAAAGCGTGGAGGGGTAACTCAGACGTGCAGAGGTGGACTGCTGTGCGACACCGCCGGTGTCGGAGAGTGGGCTTTTCCTTCTGTCCACGGGTTCGCCCTTCGGGCATCACCCGCGGTTAAGCATGGTGTGTCCCCGCCGGGGACAATGGGTGAGCAGGCTATGTCGCTGGGGAGAGTGGATGCAATAAAGATGCGAGCAGATAGTCGTATTGCTTTCTCAAACCCAATAAGGGAGTGAGCTGACACAATAAGGATGCTGGCGGATAGGCTTATTATATTCCCAAACGCAATAAGGAGATTTACTATCATCGCTATTGCGTTTGTGCGCCTCTCCTTGCAAATGATTCAAAGAAGCATTAGAAGCCTCACCGAATAGTGCAGAGATTCGGGCAATGCGGACAAGAAGATTGGGGCGTTTAGCTTTTTAGCGAACCGCCTTTATCATTCGGTCCTTCCCATAAATGTCGCGGTGCAGTTCCACGTTGGAGTAGCCGCTTGATTGGAACATTCTGACGGTTTCTTGCCCGTAGGCTTGGTTGATTTCCACCAACACCGCTGTGGCTTTGAGTTGCTGACCGAGGCGCGCCAAAGCCCGATAGAACAGAAGGGGATCGGCGTCGGGAACAAAGAGAGCCGAGGCCGGTTCATAGTCCAAAACGTGGGCTTCCATCTCCGCGCGCTCGCGTTCACAAATATAAGGGGGATTGGAAACGATGTAGAGAGCATCACTCGAGGGCGCGCTCGCTGCGCTCTCATTTACCACTTCCAACACATCCTTTTGGCAAAAATCCACTGTAACGCCATTCGTTTCCGCATTCTGCTGCGCCACGGCCAAAGCCTCTTCCGAAATGTCCCACGCCGTGACCTGCGCACGTGGAAACTGCTTGGCCAGAGAGATGGCAATACAGCCCGTACCGGTTCCCACATCGAGAACAGAGCAAGGAGCCTCGGAGGGCAGCAGAGAAGCCACCCACCCCACCAGTTCTTCCGTTTCCGGTCGAGGAATCAAGGTGTCGGGCGTCACGCGAAAGGTGAGATCGCAGAATTGTGCTGTACCGATGGCGTATTGCACAGGTTCGCCCTGCTCTAAGCGGCGGAGAATTTTTTCCAGCCTTATTGTATCGTCTTCGGAAAATGCCGTATCTTTGCCCAGGTAGATGTCGGTGCGCGACAGGCCAAAGGCATCTTCCAACACAACAAACGCCAGGGCGCGGGCTTCCCGTTCTTCCACTGTCGGGACGAGCGTATCAACAATTTGGCGAAACATAGATTTCATAAGGCAAAGGTAATGAATAAATCAAAAAGTACAACGGACACTTTCTATATGCACCGCTGCCTCCAACTGGCTCGGCAGGGCGAAAACGGAGCTGCTCCCAACCCGATGGTGGGCGCGGTGATTGTTTGCGAGGGACGCGTCATTGGCGAGGGGTATCACGCCCATTGCGGACAGGCACATGCTGAGGTGAATGCTATCAACAGTGTGCGCCTCGAAGATCGCCCACTCTTGCAGGAGGCCACAATCTATGTGAGTCTCGAACCTTGCTCTCATTTCGGCCGAACGCCGCCTTGTGCCAAACTCATTATCGATTGCCACATACCGCGCGTGGTTGTGGGCTGCGAAGATCCTTTTGCTAAGGTTCATGGGCGCGGCATACAGATGCTGCGCGATGCTGGCGTAGAGGTGGTTGTCGGCGTATTGGAAGAAGAATGCCGCGCACTGAATAGGAAGTTTTTCACGTTCCATACTCACCGCCGTCCCTACATCACACTGAAATGGGCGCGCAGTAAAGATGGTTTTCTGGACCGTTGGAGAGAGCCGCTCTTCGATACGGATGCTGCTGCTCCCCTCCCCATCCAACCAGCAGAGGAAGGCACTGAAGAGGCAACCTTTGAAGCGTCGCAGCAACCCGCCCTACTCTCCACACCGCTCACTCAGATGACCGTGCACCATCAACGGGCGCGGCATCAGGCCATCCTTGTGGGACACAGCACGCTGCGCCTCGACCGCCCGAGTCTGACGGTGAGAGCGTGGGACGGAACCGACCCGCTCCCCGTTGTCTTGGGGCGCGTGGCCGAGGGAGAACTCCCACGCGGTTGGCAGTGCTTTGCGGACATCGAAACCATGCTCGATTCGCTCTTCCGGCAGAACGTGCAGAGCCTCCTCGTTGAGGGCGGCGCGCAAACCTTGCAGTCGTTCATCGATGCGGGCCTCTGGGACGAAGCGTGGGAGGAATTGTCGGCCACTATGCTGCAAAGCGGTGTGCCTGCCCCGCGTATGCCCTACGGCGTAGAGAAGGAAATCGTCCAGAAATTCGGCGTACCGTTCAGTCATTGGACAAATAGTTAACAACATATTTTATATCATCATGAAAAAAGTACTCTTACCCATTTGCCTTGCCCTTCTGACCTGGACTGGCAGCGGCTCTATCCTTGAAGCGCAGGCACAGAGCGGTCCTCACAAAGTGGTGGTTGCTAAGAAAAAGGCGACCAACAAAACGAACACCAATGAAGTGCGACAGTTCTATAAGCACTTCCTCAAAACCTATATTCTGGGAGGCAAGGATGTACACAGCAATCCGAAATTCAGAGCACACTTCTCCGAAGAGTTGATAGAGAAGCTCCACGAAAGATTTGTGAGCGAATATGACGACGAGGACGGAATGGGCCTTGCCGTATGGCTCTTCCGTGGCGGCGGGCAGGATCCCGACGACGCCGAGATGCTGCGCACACTTTCGGTACAGCCAGCGAAGGACAACTGGTATGTGGTCAAGATGACCTCCAGAGGAAAGCGCGATACCCTACGCGTGAGAATCGTGAAGAAGAACAAAAGCTTCCTTATCACGGATGTGGAAAACCCCGATTGGTGAAACACGCCATAACGGCTTAAGCATAAGAAAGTCCCCAGTATTTGTAGATACTGGGGACTCTTCTTTTCTATTTGTCAAGAGCCACTAAGCCATCAGATGCATAGAGCCAACGAAGTAGAGCACCAAGTAGCCGAGCACCATAGAGACGATGCCCATCGTCAGCCCCACTTTCAACATCTCGTTCTGCTTCACGAGGCCCGTACTGTATGCAATGGCGTTCGGCGGAGTACTGATGGGGAGACACATCGCACTGGAAGCAACAACGGCGATACCAATGAGAATCGTTGCCGTGCCGCCGATAGAGCCGAGCGCACCGCCCATACCCTTGCACACAACGGCCAGAATAGGAACGAGCAGGGCTGCCGTGGCCGTGTTGCTAATGAAGTTCGAGAGGAAGAAGCAGATAAGGCCTGAAATGAGCAAGATAGCCACAGGGCTCCAAGAGCCAAATGGGATACTATCAATGGCGTTCTCTGCCAGACCTGAGCCATTCATGCCGAGACCTAAAGCGAAACCGCCCGCCACCATCCAAATGACACTCCAGTTTATCTCCTGCAAATCTTTCGCCGTGATAACGCCCGTCACCGCAAAGACACCCATGGGCACCATTGCCACAGTGTTGGAATCGATACCCGTAATCTCCTTCGGAATGACCCAAAGCAGGATGGTAACAATGAAAGTAGCACACACCACCCACATACGCCAACCGCGGTGTACTTCACCGGTGATGTGTAGGTCGATAGTTTTCTTTGTGAAGGGGAAGAAATAGAGCAACACTCTCCAACTGATGACGAGCAGCAGGAGGACGAGTGGCAACATAAACATCATCCACGTACCAAAGCCGATGTCCATGTTCAGCCCTTCCGGACTGTTGAGATACTTTAAGGCAATCATGTTGGGAGGCGTGCCGATGGGCGTTCCCATACCGCCGAGATTGGCTGCAACGGGGATACTCAATGTCAGCGCAATGCGCCCCTTACCGCTGGCTGGGAGAGCGGCAAACACGGGGG
>NZ_CAUTBW010000081.1:0-3527 GCF_963536905.1 uncultured Alloprevotella sp.
CCTACTCCCGCGCCATGCAATTCGTGGATGCCTTTGCGCGGATGGACGAGGCGGAAGTACAAGTCATAAAATATACGGGCCTCGCACGCAGCGAAGTGGAAAGTCTAAACGAGAGCTTCAAGAAGATGGAAACGCGCACACCGCGCGAACAGCTCAACGCGCTGGCAGCCGACGCGGGACGCTTGGGCATACAGTCGAAAAAAGACGTACTCGACTTCGTGGCCGCGGCCGACCAGCTCAATGTGGCACTGGGCGAAGACCTCGGCGCTGATGGTGTGAAAAACATCGGCAAGCTCGCCCAGCTCTTCGGCGATGACAAGAAAATGGGGCTCAAAACGCGAAGAACTCAAGAGTAACCTGAAAAGAATGATGGAGGACCTTGACTTGACTGCTATTGAATACCTTTTACAAATTGTCTAAAAAAGCGAATGTTTATGGGGTTACTTCAGTGAGTAGCACTCATAAACATTCACTTTGATTCTAAGAATTCTATTCTTATCTGATTCGCCAACGATTCTTATTGCGCACTAGTTGGATCATAATTTCTTCCGTACTTCCATCACCATAAGACACATTGAGAAAAGCATTGGACATATTCCCCTTATCGTGAACCTCCGTACGCTCTAGCTTTACGTGTTTTACGCCTTTGTGTTCTTCGTCAATATAACGCGCGTGTTGCTTGAGTGCATCCTTCATTTCTTGCCGATAAGTTTCTGGCTTATCATCACAGGACTGCATGGCATCAACATACGCATTATAGTTGCCCGAAGTGTAGAGTTTATAGAGCGAAAGAATCTCTTCCTCCTTAGGCCCATTTTTCTCTATGCTTGTATTGCTCTTGTTTCCACAAGAAAGAAGCAGCAAGCCCGCGAAGAAAGCAAATAGTGGACGCATTATTTTTGGCGAATGAAGATGTTGATAGGTGTGCCGGAGAAGTTCCATCGTTCGCGTATCTTGTTTTCTAAGAATCGCTTGTAGGGCTCTTTTACATATTGTGGCAAGTTGGCATAGAACACGAAAGAAGGAATCTGCGTGTTGGGCAGCTGCATACAATATTTGATTTTGATGTATTTACCTTTGATTGAAGGTGGTGGATAGGCCTCGATGAGCGGTAGCATCTCTTCGTTGAGTTTGGCGGTGGTGATACGTGCCTGACGCTGAATGTAGACATTCTTAGCTGTCTCAAGAAGTTTGTAGATGCGCTGCTTAGTGAGTGCTGACGTGAAGATGATGGGGAAGTCATCGAATGGAGCCATGCGTTCGCGAATAGTGTTTTGGAAATGATCGATGGCGCGCTGGCTCTTGTCTTCTACGAGGTCCCATTTATTGATGGCAACAACGAGGCTCTTTTGGTTGCGCTGAATGAGCTGGAAAATGTTCATATCTTGGCTCTCAATACCGCGTGTGGCATCAATCAGCAAAATACAGACATCGGAATTTTCAATGGCGCGAATAGAGCGCATAACAGAGTAGAACTCCAAGTCTTCGCTTACTTTACTTTTCTTTCGAATACCTGCCGTGTCGACAAGATAGAAATCGAAGCCAAACTTGTCATAGCGTGTCAGAATGCTGTCGCGCGTGGTTCCTGCAATGTCTGTAACAATATGGCGGTCTTCTCCAATAAACGCATTGATAAGACTGCTCTTGCCAGCATTTGGACGGCCTACGATGGCAAAGCGAGGAATACGTGCTTCCTCTTCCAGACGAGTTTCAGGACCGAGCTTTTCAAGAACGAGGTCGAGCAAGTCTCCCGTGCCGCTACCAGTTGCCGCAGAGATACAGTAAGGGGTGCCAAGACCGAGCCCGTAAAATTCAGCACTTTGGTAAATATCCTTATTGTCATCGCACTTATTGGCACAAAGAATAACGGGGACTTTGGTTTGTCGGAGGATGGTGGCCACTTGCTGATCGAGGTCAGTAATGCCATTGTCGTTATCTACTACAAACAAGATACAATCTGCCTCTTCTGTGGCAACAAGAACTTGTTTGCGAATTTCTTCTTCAAAGATGTCATCAGAATTTACTACCCATCCACCAGTGTCAACGAGAGAAAATTCACGGTTGCACCACTCGCATTTTCCGTATTGTCGGTCACGTGTGGTACCGGCATGTTCACTAACGATGGCAGCACGAGTTCCCGTTAACCGGTTAAAGAGGGTGGATTTTCCTACGTTTGGGCGGCCAACGATGGCTACTAATTTGCTCATATATAAGAAAGTTAGTTAGCGCTCTCTCCAACTCGTTCTTCACGAACGGGGTAGTTTCTCCTGTGGAGCTACCTGAGAGAGCTTTGAATTGATAAAAAATGAAAAAATTAGATATTATGGTATCCGTAAGCGTTGAGACGGCGGTCATTATTGCGCCAATCTTTATCAACTTTCACAAAGAGTTCCAAAAAGATATTCTTTTGAAAAAAACGTTCCATCTCTTTGCGTGCTTCTGTAGATACTTTTTTTAACGCTACTCCTTGGTGTCCGATAATGATGCCTTTTTGGCTCTCACGTTCCACATAGATAATGGCGTTGATATGTATGGACTTCTCTTGCTCCTTAAAACGTTCTACAGAAACCTCGCAAGCGTAGGGTATCTCTTTATCGTAGTAGAGTAGGATCTTCTCTCGAATGATTTCTGTAACGAAAAAGCGGGCAGGCTTGTCGGTCCATTGATCGCGTTCGAAATACGGTGGGGCGTCAGGTAGTAATTCTTTGATACGGCGTAGGACTGTATCTACATTAAATTTCGCCTTTGCTGATATGGGGAAAATCTCAGCTTTTGGCAGTTGTTCGTGCCATTCGCTAACGAGCCTCTCAAGGTCTTGTTGGTTGGAAGTGTCTATCTTATTGATAAGAAGGAGTACGGGAACAGACATTTCTCGAACTTTTGCCAAGAAATCTGCGTTTTTATCCGCTCGCTCAACTACATCTGTGACATATAGCAGAACGTCTGCATCTTGCAGAGCGGATTCAGAGAAAGCAAGCATGGCTTCCTGCATCTTATAGTTCGGCTTTAGCACTCCAGGTGTGTCAGAAAAAACTATCTGAGCATCATCTGTATTGACAATTCCCATGATGCGGTGACGCGTCGTTTGGGCCTTGAAAGTAGCAATGGAGATACGTTCTCCCGTTAATAAATTCATCAAAGATGATTTACCAACGTTTGGATTTCCCACTAAGTTTACAAAACCACTTTTCATATCGCGATAAATTTTTAGAGAAGCCCCCTACAGCCCTTTATTAGGGAAGAAAAAGGCTGTAGGGGGCTTTAGAAAAAAGCTAAAAACTTTGATTTATTTAGCGTTATAGCCCCATTTGAGTAGAGCTGCACCATATGTGAAGCCTGCTCCGAAGGCTGTAAGGATGATGGAATCTCCCTTCTTTAATTGTTTCTCAAAGTCCCACAAAGCTAAAGGTAGAGTGGCGGCAGAAGTATTACCATAACGCTGAATGTTTACCAAAACTTTCTCCATTGGAATTTCAAGACGATTGGCTACCGCTTCAATAATGCGGATATTAGCTTGATGGGGAAGC
>NZ_CAUTBW010000082.1:0-3093 GCF_963536905.1 uncultured Alloprevotella sp.
AAATAGTGACGCTTAGACAAATGCGTCCCGCCTATAATATTAAGGAGGAGAGCAATGGAGAATGGAAATTTTTTATTGCTAACGATCAGTTTAACGAAGTTTTGCAAAAAGTAATCAGTGCCGTACGCAACAACGATGCAGATAACCATAAGTCTATCTGGATTGCTGGAACATACGGTACAGGAAAGAGCCATGCCGGTGCTGTCATTCAACATCTGTTGTGTGACCCCATAGAAGATATTCGTGAATATGTGGAGGATGAATATAAGAAAGAAAAGCATGATATTTTGCGCAACAGCCTACTACAACTACGAGAGAAGAAGCGTCTTTTTCCCGTAAATATGTATGGCTATCAGAACATTGCTCATGAGGAGGACCTATCACTCCAAATGCAACGTGAAATAAAACGTGCACTTTCAGCAGCAAAGATTGATATCACAGTACAGACAGACTTTGATATGTATGTTCAACATGTTGAGAATCAACCACAATTTTGGGAAAATCTTATTGAACAGAGTGCTCAGCTTGCAAGTGTAGCCCCTGATACTAATAAACTGAAGCAACGCCTGAGAGCCGCTGATACAGATGTGCTTGAAAGTGTACGCCAAGCTTTGCGTATAGGAGGTTATGATATTCGTTTACAGAGCAATAATCTTAAGCAATGGATATTTGAGGTGCAAAATGCCCTTCGAGAGAAAACTGATTACAATGGTTTATTGATTATTTGGGATGAATTTACTGAAGTAATGACTTCAAGTATAGGAACCCGTTTGTTAGTACAACTTCAGGAACTTGCAGAAGCTATGATGAATGCAGAGAATGACTCTTACTTCTTGTTTATATCTCATCCTTCTGCACTAAATACGCTTAAAGAAGAAGAACGCGAAAAAACCAAAGGACGCTATCACTATATAATCTACAATATGGAACCAGTTTCGGCATTCAAAATTATGTCGAAAAAGTTTGAGATTGTAAATTATACTTTGTACATGATGCGTCAGGATCGTTTCTTTAACATCCATCCAGAATTATTGGAGATGTTCAGCACCACCAGTACAGATACAGAACAGACGATAGAAAATATAAAAAATTTATTCCCACTACATCCAGCAACAGCAAATCTTGCAACTTATTATGCTCGTGAAGCAGGATCCAGCAGTAGAAGTGTATTTGAATTTCTGGCTAGTGATGCCGTGCACGAGTTCCTTGATGATGATGAAGCCTATAAGGCAGAGCAAACTATTACAGCTGATTATCTATGGGACTATGTACAAGAATTCTTTGAAAGTGATAGTACTAAATTTGGTGCCGTTACTGAAAGATATAATAGTCACCACTTAGCTGTAGAAAGTCAAGGTGATTGTTATTTGAAGGTTTTCAAAGGTATCCTATTACTTAATGCTCTTAACAATATAGCCAACAACGATACTGTTACACCTAGTGAAGAGAATGTCTATAATCTTTTCTCTGGAACTAAGGAACAAGACGATCTGCCCACCATTCTTGATTTTTTTAATGATAAAAGCATTATTCAGCGCCAGCCAAACGGCAATTTTTCCATTCTATTCACAGCCCTGCCAGGAGATGAAATACAAAAGATAAAACAAGAATTAAAAACTTCGAGTTTCTTGTTTACTGATCAAGTAATTAAGTTCGGTAGTACAGCCTCCAATATTTTTACAAGAAATTTATCACAAGTGGCACGCCCATATGCATTTCATTTTTTTGGCATACAGGGTAATGAGTATACCCTAATGAATCAAATCGCAAATGCAAAGAAACAGACGCAGCCCTATGAAGTTTTTCTCGCTATTATGGTAGCTCGCAACAATCAAGAACTTTTGCTTTTGAAAGAGATAGCAGAGAAAAATTGCAAGGATGAGCGCTTCACTACCATTTCTTTTGTCGTTATTGAGGCAATTATGGGTGATAAAGAATATGAACGTTTTATTGAATACCAGGCAAATGCACAATGCGCACAAAGTCATGGCTTACCGCAACAGTATCAGACCTACACTAAGCAGGCCGCTGAAATGATACAGCAATGGGTTAATAAAATGCGTGGCAACAATGTGACGTTCTATCTCAATGGTGACAGCATGACCATTGTTGGTAGTAAAATGACTAGCACTATCAATGGTAGTATCGCGCCGAGTATTTTCACAAGTGGTCCTGAATCATTAGAAACCATACGAACAAAATTTAGTGCAACTTATTGGAAAAAAGCATCTGTGAAAGCCACGGTTGATGCCGTGTTAAGTTATAATACGAAGCAAGATATTATAGATAAGTGTGGAGGCCCCGCTCGTCATGTGGAGTTCTTATTGCAAGACAGTGTAGACGATAACTTACAATGGAAGGATACCATCTCGCCCAATCATCCACTGAAGAAAGTCTGTGACTATGTGGATGAATGGCTCAGTGGTCGCCATACTAGCAAGAATCAAAGCTTTAACCTTGGTGATAAGCTCATAGGTTTGACAGAAGCACCTTTTGGACTCTTCCAAAGTTATGCACCAATGGCAATGGTAGCCTTCGCCATGCGCAAGTATGTCAATATAATCTTTGATACTAACGGAAAACAGCGTACTGCTCAGCATCTTGTAGAAGATGTTGTCGAATTATTCAAAGCATGGGAAAATGGTAAGACAAACAACAAACTGAATTTCATATTCGAGAGTAAGGAAGCTGGTCGAGTTTGCAAAAGCCTTATTAGAATGTTCAATTTGAATAAATTGAAGGGCTATTCTGATATCAGTAGTCTGAAAGATGCTCGTTGGGCAGTACTTCATGTGTATTGTAAGGAAAAAGGCTATCCACTTTGGTCATTAAAAAATATCGAAGATTGTACTCCTGAAATAAGGGAATTCATAGACAATCTTATGCGTGTAGTGAGTGATCCCGAAAGCATGAAAAATCCAAGTTTGCTGGAAAATACAATCAACGGATACGATACTTTAAAAACAGACTTTGGTAATTTACTCATACCATCTGCAAACAACTTCCATAAAGGCTTTGTCACATATATGCAGAGTATTGACAATGTAAATGTAATGGACGAGGAAGTGGAAGAAGCACTAAAATATCTCCACG
>NZ_CAUTBW010000083.1:0-2989 GCF_963536905.1 uncultured Alloprevotella sp.
TGCTGGTTTTGATTTCAAAATTCTGCCATTCAGTAGTTAGTTGGAGCGTGAAGTTGTCCTCTGGGCCTGTGTTGTTATCACAAAGGGCCACCCAAAGCGTGCCTTCCGTATCTTTCGCGTTCAACCGACGAGCGCGAAAAGTTAGCACCACATCTCCAAAAAGTTCCATCTCGGGAGTGCTAACAAATCCTGCGCGTTCGCCATTCTCAAACATACGCAAACAGCAGATACCTCCGGCTTGATAGGCTTCATTGCCTACCCACCCTTTCATCTTGGTATATTTAGCGGGGATGGTGAAAGAGGTGTGAGAACCACAAACGGGCTTCCCATCTGGCACGGCTTCGGTCCCAGCAGTCCATTTGGAGAAGTCTTCTTCCAGTACAGTCTCTGCAGGTGCCTTATTTGAAGCCGCCAACAGCGCATAAGCCTTTGGTTGAACTGCATGAACAAAGGGGTTCGGCTGGGGTTTATTCCAATGAAAGCCCTTAGAGCTTTGTGCCGACAGATTCCCTACCATACAAAGGGCAAGAAAGAGGCTTACCAACGATGTGTGTAAAAGTTTTCTTTTCATAGGCTAACTATTAGTGAATAATATATTTGAAAAAAATCGCTAGCGAATACCTTTTTCTACTACAATCCATGAGGAATATAGCTCAGTTGCAAATGTAGGGAATATTTTTATTTCTCACAAAAAATGCGTTGCAGCCTAAAAAAGACTGCAACGCATTGTGCTATTATCAAACGAAAGAACTTTATTAGTCCTCTGCGCGACGAAGCTGCTGTACGTAAACAGCGTGCTCCTTTGCGAGACGCTTCAGTACGCTGGGCTTGTTGTACTGCTGACGAGCGCGGAGCTCTTTAACAACACCTGTTCTTTCGAATTTTCTCTTGAATTTTTTGAGGGCGCGTTCGATGTTTTCGCCTTCTTTAACGGGTACTACGATCATTTTTCGTTGTTTTTATTTTGTTATTTAATAATTGCGAGGGATATATACTTCTTGCGAGGTGCAAAAGTAGTGCATTTTTAATGAAGAACAAAACAATCCTTTTATTTTTTGAGTTTGTTCTTACATTTCCAGCTATTTGCCCTTGCAAGGTCGTTAATAGTTTGAGTTAGAATAGTTTTTCTTTCTTACTATATTTTGTCACCCCCTTTCGTAGCAACCTTATCGTCATTGACGACATAAAGCGTTTGAGTGTTAAACGGTATATTGAGTTTTGGATCTTCATTGATGGCTTTATAAAAAGCTTCTTGCATACGGAAATGTACGTTCCAATAGTCGCTGGAATTAACGTAGGCGCGCACCGTAAGTTCTACACTGCTTGCACTGAGATTGGCCACTTCAACAAAATAAGGATCAAGCGCATTCCCCTGTATGTCCTTTGGTTCTGTTAAGATGGCTGGATCTTGCTTCAAACAGTTGACAATAACATCGCGCGCATGTTCTACATCATTTCCATATTCAATTCCCACCGTCCATATCTCACGACGCAAAGCGGTTTGATCGCTATTGATAACAAGCGTAGTAGACATCGTTCCATTGGGAATATAGACTCTGCGACCATCTGCGGTTTCGATGATAGTATGGAATATCTGTATCTCGCGAACAGTACCTATGTTGTTTTGCGCTTCTATCGTATCTCCAACTTTATAGGGCTTGAAAAGAAGGATAATCAGACCACCTGCAAAATTTTGAAGATTGCCAGAGAGAGCCATACCGATAGCAACACCAGCAGAGGCTAAAAGAGCTGCAAAAGACGTGGTATTCACGCCTAAGGTGCTAACCACTGTCACGATGAGCAAAATAGTCAGCAGGATATTCGTAAGGCTTTTCAAAAAAGTTTGAACCGTAGGCTCTACCTTGCTGCGAAGGAGAAAACGGGCTACAAGCTTATTAAGCAGTTTTACAATCCAGCGACCAATAATATAGACAACGATAGCGGCTAGTATGTTTTTGCCCACACCTATTCCCATCTCTACCAGTCGCTGAAGAAAACGATCTATGTGAGAAATATTGACTTCGGGAGTTGTTATACTAAGAATGCTAAACATATCCTATATTTAAATTTCAATGCAAAGATACTGTTTTTTAATGAAACAATAATGCCACTCTCACAATAGTGAAAGTGGCAAAACTGAATATTGTAGTATTTTTATTTTTGATCAATAATTCGACGAGCGCCCATATAACGTTTACTATAATAAGCTTGGTCAGAAGAATCTACTTGCACACCTGTCCTAGCTGCATGAACAAACTTAAAGCTTTGTCCATTATCTGCCACGTCTGTAACTATGCCTACGTGCCCTACTGAGTTAGAACCGCGTGAACCTCCAAAGAAAACAAGGTCTCCCTTACGCAAACTACTAATACTCATAATAGGAGTTCCTTCTGTAAACTGAGAGCGACTAGAACGTGTGATATGTACATTGTTTAATTTATATACATAACTGGTCAAACCTGAACAATCAAACCCTCCAGGGCCGCTTCTTCCAGAACAATATTTTGTCCCAAGATATTGGAGAGCTGTCTTAACAATA
Source organism: uncultured Alloprevotella sp. (assembly GCF_963536905.1). Classification (NCBI taxonomy): domain Bacteria; kingdom Pseudomonadati; phylum Bacteroidota; class Bacteroidia; order Bacteroidales; family Prevotellaceae; genus Alloprevotella; species uncultured Alloprevotella sp. Next base: position 2,540 of record NZ_CAUTBW010000083.1, read on the forward strand.
GTCTCTCCTTTTGGATCATCATTTATATAACTTGTGATTCCAATAGTACTTATAAGTGGTGAGCGAGAATTTGCAGCACTCGATGTGGTAAACACCATAGAGAGTGTGGCAACTACTATAAATATCGCGTTTCTTACTTTCAAAACTCTTTACTTTTAGATTTCATAAAACGATAACAATGCAAATATAAGGATAATATCCAATTTGACAAACATACTTTGCATTTTTTTATAATAAAAAATAAGGCTTCCATTTTAAGCAAAAACTCTCCTCCTGCCACTCACAAATAAATCCAACCAGTTTGCCCTTCTCAGAAAAGTAAATCTGCAAGCCTCTGCCTGAAACACACAAAAAAGAGACTCCCATCAGATGATTACTCTGATAGGAGTCTCTTATTAAAAAAAGGCGGCGACCTACTCTCCCGTCTTGTGGACAGTACCATCGGCGCGA
>NZ_CAUTBW010000084.1:0-2883 GCF_963536905.1 uncultured Alloprevotella sp.
TCTCCGGTTGTTCTTGGTCCGCTGATGACTTCATAGCCGTCTGCTTTCAACTCTGTAGTGAGGGTATCTACCGTTTCTTTGCTTCCTACGCTAAACGCGATATGAGCATATCCCGTGCGGTTTATCTCTTTTGGTAGATCCGACATGTTAGGTTTGTTCATGATTTCGAGTCGTGCGCCTTTTTCGAAGGAGAGGAAGTATGAGCGAAAATCCGTTTGTAGATTGTGATAGCCGTCGTTAGATGTTGCTCCAAAGTACTTTACAAAAAACTGTCGGGCACCCTCTATATCGTTTATATACAGTGCGATATGTTCAATTCTCATGGCTGTCTCCGAAAATCTATAGTTGCCTGATACTTTTTTTGTAGCCCATCTTCTAAATACGTCGAGAAGAACAAATCAATACTGTCTCTAATTGGAATCATAGTGTCAATTGCGTTGATATATTACTTTTTCCTCGCCACAAAGTAGTATCGATGAATTTTTCCTTTGATTACGCCATCTTGTTCAATAATTTTCTGAGCTTTAAAGAGGTTCTCTTGGTATTTTTCGACTTCAAAGTATGGGAACTCCCAGTCAATGATTCTTGCAAACCAAACAAGAGCACCTACATCATAAAACTCTATGGGCCTATAGGCTTCAGCTTCCTCAATAATGTCAAATCCATTATCTATGAATTCTTGTCTGGCAATACTTAAATAAGCTTTAGGAAAGGGAAGCTCGCCATCGCCTAGCAGAAGCTTTACAAGGTCCCTGTCATTCTCAGCGCCAACCTGTTGCGTAAGAAACATACCTCCACTTTTAAGAATTCTTCTTAGTTCTTGTATGTTGTATTTACCGTGCCTGTTGGTAACAAGATCAAAGTAATCATCTTCAAACGGAAGCTCATCTCCTCCGTCAGCTGCCTTAAAGTCTATCCCTAAAGGAAGGAGTCTCTCTTCACACAGTTTGATGTTTGGAGCATAACCTTCAATTGCTGCAGTCTGTTTAGGATTGGTGAGAAAAGACAAAAGAAATTCTCCACCACCCGTTTCCATATCTAATAGATAATCAGTATCGTGTAGATAGGATTTGATGATACTTCCAAAGTCCCATGGAAGATCATCCTCTTCTTTATATCTGTTCCTAATATGGGAGAAATCCCATCCCTTGATATGAGCAATTTCTTGTTCATGAAGCCATTGGGCGAGAAGTGCTTGTTTTTCCATAGTATGTTTCCTTAAGACCGTGATTTTCGGATGTACAATTATTATATATCGTTTGACTGTATAGAAGGATTTTTACCTAATCTACCTGCATATTTATTGTATTTATGCAGGTAGATTGCTTATTTTTTATAAAGGGGGAGTAAAAGGTTAAAATCATACGATGAAGCATAAGACAGTGTAATTTTGTAGCCATCAATACATTGAATATATAAAGCTCTGTGATTAAGTTATTTCAAGATGATTTATCAATATGTATAACTATAAAAATACGTTCAGCCCTAAAAATTAGTTTTAGAGAGGTACCAAGAAAGCTATTTTATAAATAAAAGATTCAGTATTGTCGCCAACTTATCAAATTGAATAATTATCAAATTTATCATGTCATTAAATATAGTTTATAGAGCTGTAGGTGTAATTACTCATAAGTAATTAATATCGTAGCTTAGAAAGGCTCTCAGAGGCTCATTTTCTGGGTAATAATAATGTGATTGAAGCTCTGTATACTATTGCAGTCGATACTATTTATATAATAGTATGTAAAAGTCTGATAATCGATATTATGTAAACTAATGAGTTGAAGAAAAAGGAGAAGGATTTTGAGCCCCTCTCCTTTACGGTAACGTGTGCGACAGCGATAAGCGCTATACCGATGAGTCAGTCATGACATTCAATTTAATCATGACATCGCTTTCATACATCTCATCAAAAATTACAAGAATCTTGTCCAGCGCCATCAATTCAGTTTGGCCGGTTGGAATAATTTCCAAGCCCGCACGATCAATAGTTACAACCCTCACTTTGTCAGGCCATGGGATATCTTGGAGCAATTTGCCCTCAATGGGACTTCCTTGGCCAATAGTGAACTCATGAAGGATTTTCTCGCCAGAATCAAGTGTTGGTTTAGACTCCCCTTGCTGAGAAGCCAAGAATTCTGCAAGTAAATGCTCGTAGAATGGGTCAACACGTAGGATATTTGCGGTTACGTAGGACACAATTGCAACTGCAGACATAGCCATAAGAGCCTCAAGAGAACCTGTGAGCTCAAATATAAGCACTACTCCGGTGACGGGTGCTCTTACTGCTCCGGCAAAAATGCCTGCAACGCCCATAGCAATAAAATTTGGTGCATATGCCATAGGTATGCCAAAAACATGGGTTGCTACCAGGGCAAACAGTGTTCCAACAAGTGTTCCCATGACAACCATTGGAAAGAGAGTTCCGCCAGGCGTTCCAGCAGCAAAACATGTTGTGGTAAAGATGTATTTGCCCAGTAAAAGCGCTATAACCATGAGTTCAGTGAGCGTTGCTGGCTCTTTGATTTTCTCGATAATGGCGTCGCCGCCACAAAGAAGATCTGGCCAGATAAAAGCCATAATTCCAGCTAGCATGAATGGAATAATGAGCCTCGAGAAAGGCACAAACTTAGTTATCTTTTTGTACAGCCCCTGGGCAAAGAACATTCCCTTATTGTGGAGCGCTCCTAATAAACCACAGATAAAACCGACGATAAGAACAAATGCAAAGTCGACATGAGGTAATGGTGCTACGTAAGGAAGCTGAAGGACAGGCTTCATACCAAGGACGTTAGAAACCAGGAAGTCAGCGCCTACTGATGCGGTCATTGCCGAGATAATCAGTGGAGCATGAAACTCTTTCTGAATCTCTTCGATAGCAAA
>NZ_CAUTBW010000085.1:0-2778 GCF_963536905.1 uncultured Alloprevotella sp.
AAGAGGGTTTCAGCCTTATTTTTTTGCCGTGTAAAACTTTTACCGGACAGCAATAATATTGAAAATCTTGTGTTTGAAAATTTAGAGTAGAGCGGGGAGTAGACTATATAAGGTATTTCTATCTAAGAAGCTCCGAGTTCATCTCTTGATATTAATGATGAATGCAGCAAGCCTAATATTGATATAATCAACTAAATCTGAATGTTCTTTTTCTAAAAACATCTGTTAATACGCAATTGACAATATCAATTTTACGTGTGCGCTGCTGTTTGAGTATAAAGATAGTTTATGATAGTTAAAAATCTCTTTTTCCATAAAAACGTAGCAAAATATGAACCTTTTTCCGGGTCAAATACAAATTCCCCTTTTCTGAGAGTATTTATTGCTAATGTCTTTGTGTATAAAGCTCTAATATTTTTTCAAGATCCTCTTTACCTATTGGGAGCGTTGGAGGAGTAATCCAATTGATGGGCGTTCCTCTTCGCTCCATCCCTCTGAACCATGTCATCTGTCGTTTGGCAAATTGATGAATGGCGATTTCTAACTTATTGAACATTTCTTCATAAGATAATTGTCCAATAATGTGTTGTGTTAGATATTTATACTCTAGACCATAGTACATCAAGTCTTCTGTCGTGAGCCCTTCAGCAAGAAGATGGCGAATTTCATCAAGCATACCTTTTTCTAGCCTGTTTTTTAATCGTGCTGTTATTCTTTCTCTCCTGGTATCGCGATCTATTTCGAGTCCTAAAGTAAAACTTTTGAGTTTTGGGAAAGGTCTGTTTTCGAGTGGAAATTGTTTATAGTGTTCTTCAATCTCTATCGCTCGAATTGCTCTTTGAGTTGTATCTACATCTGTGGTGTTGTGTAGCCTCTTATAGTTCTTAAGGATTGTTGTTAGCTCAGGTAAACTTTTCCCTTCAAGTTCTTTTCGTAGTGAGAGATTTTGTGGGACAGGACTGAGGCGATAGCTACGAAGTATGCTTTCTAAATATAAGCCAGTACCACCGCATACTACTACACGTTTCCCTCGAAGGCGAATATCGTTATATGCCTGTAAAAAATCATGCTGATATTCATAGACATTGTATTTATAACCTGGTTCAACAATATCTATAAGGTGATAGGGGACAGCCTTTCCTCGAAAGGTATAATCTTCTAAGTCTTTTCCTGTTCCAAGGTCCATTCTCCGATATACTTGTCTGCTATCAGCGCTGATGATTTCAGCGTTGAGTATTGCAGCTAAGTTGACTGCAAAACTCGTTTTTCCACAAGCCGTCGGGCCTAATACTGTAATAATGTCGTATGTGTCCATATCTTGCGAAGTTAATATTTTTTTCTGCAATCATCTTATTATGAAGATACAAAAAGAAGACAAATGTGAAGAGTTTATAATAAAAAAGCCGTTCAGCTTTTGCTGAACGGCCTGCATATAGTGTAATTTAAAAAATTACTTGTTGTTGTGTGCGTTCATAATCTTGATAAGCTCAACAACCTTGTGGCTGTAGCCAATCTCGTTGTCGTACCAAGAAACGACCTTAACGAACTTGTCAGTGAGGTAAACACCAGCGTTTGCGTCGAAGATTGATGTGCGAGCGTCGCCAAGGAAGTCAGAAGAAACAACAGCATCTTCTGTGTAACCCAGTATACCCTTCAATTCGCCTTCAGAAGCTTCTTTCATTGCTGCACAGATGTCTTCCTTAGAAGCAGAGTTCTTGAGGTTAACAGTCAGGTCGACAACAGAAACGTCCAAAGTAGGAACACGCATAGAAATACCTGTCAGTTTGCCGTTCAGTTCAGGAATAACCTTACCTACAGCCTTAGCAGCACCTGTAGAGGACGGAATGATGTTGCCAGAAGCAGCACGACCACCGCGCCAGTCTTTTCCGCCCTTTGAAGGACCATCGACAGTAAGCTGAGTAGCAGTTGCAGAGTGAACGGTTGTCATCAAACCGTTTTCGATACCGAACTTGTCGTTTAGAACTTTAGCGATAGGTGCCAAGCAGTTAGTGGTGCAAGATGCGTTAGAAACGATTGTTTGACCAGCATACTTGTCAGTATTTACACCGCAAACGAACATCGGAGCCTGACGACCATCCTCTCCTGCCTTAGAAGGAGCTGAAAGAACAACGTACTTAGCGCCAGCCTTGAGGTGCTTTTCAGCACGATCCATTGTGAGATAGAAACCCGTAGATTCTACAACATATTCAGCACCTACTTCACCCCATTTGATGTTTTCTGCATCGCGCTCTGCAAAGATACGGATATCCTTACCGTTAACGGTCAGAGTGTGCTCGTCCTTAATTTCTACAGTTCCATCGAAACGACCGTGCATTGTGTCGTACTTCAAAAGGTAAGCGAGGTAATCAACTGCCAAAAGGTCATTGATAGCTACAACTTCAACATCGTTTTTGTTAGCCTCTTCAAGAGTGGAACGGAATACGAAACGGCCGATGCGACCGAAACCGTTAATACCAATTTTAATCATAACGTTTGTTAGATATTTAAATAATTATAGAGATGTTCTCTTCTTCGAATCAGATTTTAGATCCCAGTGAGATCTTTTTCTTTGATTGCGCTGCAAATTTACAAATAAACTTTTATTTTTGCATCAGCTACTTGAAAAAATAATTAAAAGTTTGCTGACTAATAGATAATTAAACTAAATAGAATTATGGGAAAAATGATTCAGGAGTTCAAGGACTTTGCGGTGAAGGGAAATGCTATAGATATGGCTGTCGGTGTTATCATCGGTGGTGCATTTGGCAAGATTGTTTC
>NZ_CAUTBW010000086.1:0-2563 GCF_963536905.1 uncultured Alloprevotella sp.
TTGCCGTGGATGATGGGGAAATTGATAAGGAGCGATTGCAGAAAGCTGCCGAGATTGCCTGTATTCACGATTATGTACTGGGGCTACCGTTAAAGTATAATACCAAGATTGGGCGCGATGGTGTGGGCTTGAGTCAAGGACAGAAACAGCGTATCCTAATAGCAAGAGCCGTATATAAGAATCCAGATTATATCTTCCTTGACGAAGCCACCAACTCGCTCGATGCCAACAACGAACGTATGATTGTAGAACATCTTGATGAGTTCTACAAGGGCAAGACTGTGGTTATCGTAGCGCACCGACTAAGTACAGTAAAGAATGCCGACCAGATAGTGGTACTGGATAAAGGCAAAGTGGTGGAAATTGGCAATCACGAATCACTCACGGCAAAGCGTGGTGCATACTATAACCTCGTGAAAAATCAGTTAGAATTGGGCAACTAATAATAGAGAAACACTATGGCAGACAGCAAAATAGAACTCCGCAGCGAGAAGGTAAGACATATCATTGGCGAAATTCCTTCAGGCATCGTGCGTTATGGTATCACAATTATTACTATCGTGATTTTAGGATTATTGGCAGGTGCATACTTTATCCCCTATCCAGAAACCATCAGTGCAAAGGTACAAATGACAAATACCCGTCAAGGCACACTAATCATTCCTTACAGGTATGTCAATACGATAGAAAACGGAATGACAGCCAATATAGAGTTTGAGGGTTACAATGCCGAAAACTACGGAGTAGCTGGTAGCACAATAGTAACCACATCACATACTCCTCATCAAACAAATGAGGGCAGTATGTTCACTGCACAAGTGAAGATAGCAAGCTGTAAATATCCACTCATCAAAGGAATGATTGGCAGTGCGTCTATTCTTGTTAGCCAAGAAAGCGTACTGCAAAGGATAATCCATAGGATAACAGGCAGCATATAATACCCTTAAACGTTCTCTCTCTTATTATAATAAGAATACCTAAGCGGTGAAAGTAGGAGGTTAAATGTAGTTACTATGTAGTATAATTTTGATAATAGCCCAACTACTCATTAATCCTTTATCTTTCACTGCTTTACCTTTAATGTAGTTATGTAGTAAGATATAACAGTGAAAGAAAAAAGGATATAATCAGTAGTATATATAACTGCCACTCAGCAACCCTGTACGCCACTTGTATCAACAATAATAGGAATGAATGTTGGCGCAGGAGATTGCAGCCTTTGGCAGAGATATTTTCTAAACATACTGGCTTCTATGCTGTCAAGATGAAAGGAAAGGGCGATGATAATGAGCAAGGGGCAGAGTGGTGCATAACTCTCCACGCTATAGGTATTGTCCTAAAAAGTGTGTAACCATAATTTTCCATATCTTCCATTTTGTTCAAAATTATTTACTCTCTTTCCAGCATCTCCATTGATAGACTTTCCTTCGATATGTAGTCTGTGTTTCTTCCATTGCAACAGATGCCAATAGAAATAAAACCGATTGACTTGATAGCATTGCAGCTCTCATCTTAATGGTTCTTTTATACTTTCTGTTGAGCCGCTCAATCCAATTCGTCGTATAAATGCATCTCTGTACTTCTATAGGGAAGTCCATATAGGTGAAATAAGCAATATTACGCTGGGCTTTATATTTGCGTAACACGGGGTATCTCTTTTCCCATTGGTTTACAAAAGTAATAAAATGCTCGTAACCTTGCAAAGATTTGCGCTCTTTGTTCTCCAAGGTGAATACTTCATTGAGTTCTTGATTAACTATGGGTTTGTCTTTATGCGAGACGCTGTTTAATATCTGCCGTTTGACATGGGCAACACAAAATTGATGAGCTGCTTGCGGAAAAGCCGAACATACGGCGTTTTCAATGCCTTGAAGGGCATCAGAAACCACTAAATCAATCTGTTCAACCCCGCGCTCTTTCAAACTGTTAAGCACTTCTTGCCAGCATAATGCACCTTCAGTTGGATAATTCACAATGGTAAGCACCTCCCGACTTCCATCCTCCAACACACCCAGTATGGTATAGTAGGCTTCCTTGGATACTTGCTGATCCCTCCGGGTTGCGATAAAGGTGGCATCAATATAGATCGCCAGATAGTGGGCTGAGAGTCGACGATTGAGCCATGCTTCAACATCTTCCCGACAACTATTGGCCAAGTAAGAGATTTGCTGTTTGCTATAAGCCCGACCATAAACCGTCTCTATCACCTCACTAATCTGCTCGGTGGTGAGTCCCTTGGTATAAAGTTGATAAACTAAGGCGGCACGCTCTTCACATTCGCTACGAATAATCCCTAAAAGTACGGGATAGAAATTGCCGCTACGGCTACGTGGTATGCGCAAGACAAACGTATAGCCCTTACAATACCAACGACGAGGACGAAAGCCATTGCATTGCTCATTCTTATTCGCTTTGACGAATAAGTCGCGCTCGTGGGCCATCAAAGAATTCATAATCAACGATTGAAGCGTGACAAAACCTTCACTGCTACTTGTGTAATTCGAAATAATTTCCGAAATTTGTCCTTGTGTAAGTTCCATATTCTTGTTGTTTTTTATTACTT